>SSSX01000478.1 GCA_015657735.1 Zoogloeaceae bacterium | reverse complement strand
GCGCCTGGAACGACGACGACCTCGTGCGCGAGATCGAACACAGCGTCGGCCGCGACCTGCAGTTCATCCGCGTGAACGGCACCGTCGTCGGCGGGCTGATCGGCGTCGCCCTCTACGCCGCCACCCATCTCCTCACCTGAGCCCGCGTCCCGCCATGTCCATCCGCATCAGCAGCAACTTCGACTCCGGCGCCATCGAGGTGCTGTCCATCGAACGCCCCGACGACATCCGCCTGCGCCTGCGGGCCGACCAGGGCGTCGGCGGCGATTCGGCTTTCCGCCAGTGGTTCCACTTCCGCCTCCACGGCGCCGCCGGGCAGGATGTCCGGCTGGTCTTCGAGAACGCCGCCGCCGCCGCCTACCCCGACGGCTGGCCGGATTACCGCTGCGTCGCCTCGTATGACCGCCGCCACTGGTTCCGCATCCCCTCCACGCGCTACGAAAACGGCCAGCTGATCGTCGACCACCGCCCCGAGCGCAACAGCGTCTACTACGCCTACTTCGAGCCGTATTCGCACGAACGCCACCTCGACCTGCTCGGCCAGGTCGAGATGTCGCCGTTCGCATCGGTAAGCAACCTGGGCGCCACCGTCGATGGCCGCGACCTCGATCTGGTCACCGTCGGCCGCCCCGGCCCCGGCAAGCAGCCGGTGTGGATCATCGCCCGCCAGCACCCCGGCGAGACGATGGCCGAATGGTTCGTCGAGGGCCTGCTCGAACGCCTGCTCGACGCCGCCGATCCGGTCGCCCGGCGCATCCGCGAGCACGCCGTGCTCTACATCGTGCCGAACATGAACCCCGACGGCGCGGTCCGCGGCAACCTGCGCACCAACGCCGCCGGCGCCAACCTCAACCGCGAATGGCGCGAGCCCGCCGCCGAACGCAGCCCGGAAGTCGTGCTGGTGCGTCAGGCGATGGAGGCGAGCGGCGTCGGGCTGTTCCTCGACATCCACGGCGACGAGGCGCTGCCCTACGTCTTCTTTTCGACCGCCGAGGAAGTGCCCGGCTTCTCGACGCGCCAGCGCGAAAGCCAGGCCCGCTTCGTCGACGCCTTCAGCGCCGCCAGCCCCGACTTCCAGACCGAGCACGGCTACGTCGCCGGCCGTTTCCAGGACGAGCTGCTGACCCTCGCCTCGAAGTGGGTGGCGCACCGCTTCGGCTGCGTGTCGATCACCCTCGAGATGCCGTTCAAGGACAACCTCAACCTGCCCGACGGCCTCACCGGCTGGAACGGCGAGCGCAGCAAGCGCCTCGGCGCGGCCATCCTCAACCCGGTCCTGGCCCATCTGACGAGCGGCACGCCGGCGTGATTTGAGCCAAATTTGGCAACAATCCAGAGTTTATTGTTGCCGATCCTGATCTGATTCGATCCGGACCGGCTGTCGGCCTGCGCGATGCCCATCAGCGCCGGCCGCAAAGCGTGAAAACATTCTCGAAATTATTTTGAAATCGTGTCATCCGGCGGCTGATCGACGGCGTTAAGGGAGCACAGGTGAGCAATCACCGGATTACACAGGAGAAGTCGATGGGCAGTTATTGCAACGAGTCCTACGCAGAGTTTCTGGATTCCCTCAAGGCCGCGGGCGTAGTGATCCGCAACGAAGTTGAAGTTCGTGAGCGGCTGGCCGAATCGCAGCGCTGGAGAACGGCTTTCATGACCCTGGCCGCCAACGGCCGCCTGCTCGGGATCGAGTTCTCGGTGGACGGCAAGGGCAGCGACCCGCGCGCGGTGCAGCGCGTGATGGCCAAGCATGCCTTCCCGGCCGAGAAGGAAGCCGCCTTCATCGCCCAGCTGACCGCCGAACGCTGACCTCCGGGGCCGAGCGCCCCCAGCCGAACCAAGCCGGTATCCGGCGCAATAAAAAAGGCTATGTCACCGTTGCCTGTGGAAAGACCCCGACGGCGGCGAGGAGCATTTTCCCTGGCGTATCGAGGCGGTGCGTGTCGAGAGCCCGACGCCAGCCGAGATAGTTCGTCAGGTAGTGG
>SSSX01000477.1 GCA_015657735.1 Zoogloeaceae bacterium | reverse complement strand
TTGAGCAGGCCCGGCCAGTGGTCGCGCAGCGGGGCTTCGAGGTTTTCGTAGTAGACGTCTTCGACCTGCAGGCGGCCGCGGGCGTCGGCGACGACCTTCGCCATCTCGCCGCCCGGCCCGACGATGGCGTCCACGCTGGCCGGGCGCCGCCCCTCGCGCAGCCGCCGGAGGCCGACCAGCAGCGGATGGATCAGCAGCCGGTCGGCGCGTTGCCACAGGCGGGCGACCCGCGAGGCGGAGGGCGGCTGGTCGGCGGCCGGCGGCGCCGGCTCGACCCATTCGAGGCCGGCGTCCCACCCCGGCAGGCGGGCCAGCGCGAGGGCCAGCTGATCGCCGCGGGTGGCGACGATGCGCACCGGGCCGGTGGAGGTCCGGAACAGTTCGTCGGCCAGCAGCGCGTGGAAGATCGAATCGAAGATGCCGGCCTTGATCTCGAACAGTGCGTCGTAGCTCAAGGGCCACGGCGCGCAGCCGTCGTGCTCGCCGAACAGGATCGACGCGCTGCCGCCGACGGCCGTGGCCCGCGCCTCGAGGGTGGCGAGCCAGTCGAGGGCCAGGGTTTCGGCGCGGGCGAAGATCGCGTCGCGGTCGCGATAGACATAGCGGGCCGGGAGGCCGGCGGCCACCAGGCGGGCTTCGTCCTGCAGGCTGGTGACGTGGATCGTGGCCGGCCCGGCGAGCGGCGTGCCGCGCGGGTCGGCCGGCACGCCCAGCAGGAACAGCGTGCCGGCCGGCCGGTCGCTGCCGTCAGGCATGGGGCCCGACTCCCGCCTCCGCGAGGACGAGGTTGACGATCCGCTCGGCGGCCTTGCCGTCGCAGGGGCCGAAGATGTCGTGCATCGCGGCCTGGGCCCGGTCCACCACTGCGGTCCGGGCCGGCTCGCTCTCGAGCAGCGGGCGGAGCACGCTTTCCATGTCTTCGGGCCGGTCGACGAAGGGGATCATGGCCCGGTAGTGCTCGACGTGGGGCAGGTCGAAGTAGTAGCGCGACTCGGGGTAGTTGAGCAGCACGCAGGCGTTGCCGGCCAGCGTGGCCTCGCCGATGATGCTCGAGAAGGTGCCGACCAGCCAGTCGCTCACCGCCAGCAGGTCGGCATTGGCGACCAGCACGTTCTGCGGGGCGACATAGACGACCCCCGGGTTGGCGTGGGCGGCCCGTTCGACCATGCTCATGTCGTCGCTGGTCCACGGCTTCATGATGATGCGGAAGCCGAATTCGTTGGCGAGGCGGCACAGCAGCCTGAGTGCGCCGGTGAAGTGCTCGGCGCGCAGGATGATGGTGTCGAGCACCCGCGACTGGCCGGTGAACAGCAGGTAGCGCTCGTTCGGGTCGAGACCGAGCTGGGCGCAGGCCCGCTCGCGGATGCGCCGCTTGTTGTCCTTCACGTGGAAGTGGTTGTCGAGGCGCGCATAGCCCGGCACCGCGATGCTGTCGGGCGGATAGCCGTACTCGAGAAACTCGTGGCGGTGGATCGCGCCCCACAGCGCGACCTTGGTCGGGATCGCGAAACCCTGGGGGTTGTTCGGGCCGATGTAGCCGGTCTCGCGGTGATCGAGGGCGTGCAGGTAGGGCCCCAGCGCCTGCTGTACGCCGACCAGCCGGCAGCCCTTGACCCGCGCCGCGGTGACGAGGGGGCGGAACACGCCTTCCCAGTTGTAGGCGAAGATCGCTTTCGGCTTCACCCGCTCGAGGAGATCGAGGTAGAAGTCGTATTCGGCGAGGCGGAAGACCATCACCTCCTTCAGCGTGGCCGGCGTGAAATAGTCGCGGATCACCGGCAGGGCCAGCATCGCGACCTCGTTCAGCGCGGCCTCGAAACCCGGCGGCAGCGGCTTGTAGATCAGCGGCGGCAGCGCCGGGCCGAGGAATTCCCAGCCTTCGAAGACGGCGTTCGGCGGCCGCCGCGGCAGCACCGTGCAACGCTCGCCCAGCGCCGCCCGCAGCCCCTCGATGACGCCCTCGGCGTAGGGCAGCACGGCCCGGATCGAGCCGTCGCGCAGGTCGGCGTGGCGGCGCAGGTTTTCGTGTTCGATGAGGCACAGCACCTCGCTGCGGCGCAGCCGGGCCAGGAAGCGCAGTTGCGCCAGGCGGCGCAGTTTCTGGTTGCGCCACGTCTTGAGCCGCTCGCGGCGCGCGGCGAGCTGCTGCTTGAGGCGCGCCCGCGGGCCGAGCGGCGTCGGCAGCGGCGGCGGCACGGGGACCATCGGCAGATGGGATTCGAGACTCACCCGCGGCGCCCGCGGCATGCCCTTGCCGATCGAGCTGACCGCCTTGGCGAGCGCCTGCTGGCGCCGTGCGACGAGGTAGGACGGTTCCTGGAAGATGATCTCGAGGAACCACCAGGCGCTGATCCCGCGGTACTCGAAGGACTGCCAGGCTGGTTTGCCGGTGCAGTGGAGCACGCTTTCGGTCAGCTGGGCGACCCAGTCGCGGCCGGCCTCGCGGGACGATTCCTCGCCGTGCTCGGGGCCGAATTCCGAGATGTGACGAACCTTGCGCAGCGCCTTGAAACCTTCGAGGGAGTGGGTTTCGACGCACAGCGTCGCGTCACGGTCGATGCCGCGGAGGATTTCCGGCATCTCGTCGGCCTTCTTCAGCCCCTTCACGAAGTACAGCTTGCCGGCCCCGTTGTCCTTGTTGCGGGGCAGCGCCCTGCTTTCTTCATTTGCCAGCGACACCAAAGCCTCCCACTTGCTGCTGCTGGATGCTCATGTCCAGCGGATTGAAATCGGAATCCCCCGGCGCTTCGCCGAGGTGAAGAACGTTGAGGTAATGGGCGATCACTTCCTTCGGGTCGCCGTAGGCCGCCAGACGCCCGCCCGATACCAGCAGCGCCTTGTTGCAGCGCTGGGCCACGAAGGGCATGCTGTGGGTCACCACGATCACCGCCTTGGCGCGGTCGAGGAGCTGTTCCATGCGGTCGGCGGCCTTTTTCTGGAACTTGATGTCGCCGGCGCTGAGCAGTTCGTCGAGCATCAGCAGCTGCGGCGAGACGCTGGTCGCCAGCGAGAACACGAGCCGCCCCTTCATCCCGTCGGAGTAGTACTTGAACGGCTTGTCGATCGAGCGCCCGAGCTCGGAGAATTCCCAGATCTCGTCGAACAGCGTGTCGATCTGCCCCTTCGACAGCCCCATGAAGGTGCCGGCGAGGTAGATGTTCTCGCGCCCGGTCAGCTCGTTGCGGGCACCGATGCCGGCGCTCAGCAGCAGGTGCTGGGCGCGCAGCACGATCTCGCCGTCGTGGATCGGCATCAGGCCGGCGATGGCGCGCAGCAGCGTGCTCTTGCCGGCGCCGTTGGGGCCGATGATGCCGACGATGTCGCCGGGGAAGACGTCGAAGCTGATGTCGTTGAGAACCCGGAAGCGTTCCCGCCCCTTGCCGCGCAGCAGCGAGCCGAGGGCGAAACGCTTGTTGGGGGTGAGCATGAATTCGGCCGACAGCTTCCGGACCGACAGCACCGGCGCCGGCAGCCGTTCGCGATGGGCCGCCACCCACTGCGCGGCAGGTTCGGGCGAGACGCGGCCGAGAATCTGGTCGTAGATCCATTCCTGCACGCCGCGCTCCGACACCTGGGTGTCGAGCAGGTCGAGCAGCGGGCGGTCCAGCTCGGTCAGCCAGTCGTCGTCGATGCCTTTCAGCAGGTGATAGACCTCGCCGGCGTCCTTTTCTTTCAGCAGTTCCTGCAGGCGCAGCACGAACAGGCCGCGGTCGTCGCCGAACGGCGGACCGGCCGGGGCGGCCGAATGCTGGACTTCGAGGCCGTGGACGAAGCCCGCCAGGTCGGGCCCGTGCTCGCCGATGAGCTTGACCACCAGCTCGTCGAAGCGCTGGGCGACGGCCCGGCGTTTGCTTTTCTGCAGGATGCCGTTCACGTACAGACGCGCCTTGTCCGGCGTCACCTGCAGGGTGTAGAGCTTGGCGCTCTTGGTGTTGCCGGTGCACACCGCGCCGTCCACCACCAGCGCGACGCCGGTGTTGCTGAAGCGGATCGACTCGGCGCCGTCCGCGCCTTCGAGGGACAGGTAGAAGTTGTCGCCGACATTGCTCGGAAAGCTCGCCAGCAGATGGACGATGTAGCTGCCGCCGGCCGGCAGGCCGGCCAGGCGGACCGCCGCGGTCTGCTGGCCCAGCGTCACCAGTTCGAGGCTGGCGCCGGTGCGCACGATGCCGTTGCCTTCGATGCGCAGGCCCGCTGCGGACCCGGCCGTCAGCCAGGCGCCCGCGTCGGGCAGGCTCCAGGTGGCGAACAGGCGCCGCGTACCGAGTTGCCGGCTGTGCTCGTCGAGCAGCGGACCGAGTTCGGCGGCGCCGTGGGCGAGGGCGCCGAACAGCTTCGCGGGCAGGGCGTCGCCAAGGCTCCGGGCCATCCGCTGGGCGTGGCGGAAATCGCCTTTTTCGAGCAGGTCGAGTGCATTCCGGATCGTCGGCGGGGCCGATGTGCTGATTGCTTGCATGGTGCTGCAGCGCCCTTACAGGAATGCGAAGAAGTAGTAACGAACCCAGTTGAAGACCTTGATCGCCAGCACCGACAGCACGGAGAAGACGAGGAAGATCACCAGCAGCGGCAGCAGATCGGGGGCCACCCCGTCGATCAGGATGTCGCGGTAGGCCGGCAGCAGGTGGGCGAAGGGATTCAGCATGTACAGCCACATCCAGTCGGGCGGAATCTGCGACACCGGGTAGATGCCCGGCGACAGGTACCACCAGATGCCGGTGACGGCGTAGAGGATGCCGCCCAGATCCTTGATGAAGGTGCCCACCACCGAGAACAGGATGGTCAGGAAGAGGGTCAGCGCGAACTGCGCGAGCAGCACCAGCGGCAGGTACACATAGCTGAGGTTCGGATAGTGGCCGTAGGCGGCCAGAAAACCCGCCAGCACCAGGAAGGACATGCCGAAGAAGAAGGCCTCGGTCGCCATGAAGGCCAGCACCACCATGATCACCGGGAAGCGCGTCTGCTTGAGCACCGAGCCGTAGCCGACGATCGACAGCGGCGAGCCGTCCACGGTGCGCGAGAACCAGCGCCAGAACACCACCGAGGTCAGGATGAACAGGAACTGCCGCTGTTCGCCGACGTAGCTGAACACCACCGTGGTGATGAAGTAATACA
>SSSX01000476.1 GCA_015657735.1 Zoogloeaceae bacterium | reverse complement strand
TCGCAGATGCCGGCGATCTCCGCCATCAGCCCGACCGCCTCGCCCTTCAGCCCCTGCGGGTAGCCGCTGCCGTCGCAGCGCTCGTGGTGGCGCGCAACGATGTCCAGCATTTGCGGGGTGGCGTGGCGCGAGGCGGCGAGCACCTGCAGCGAAAAATCGACGTGGGTCTTGAAGATCTCGTACTCCCGCGGCGACACCCGGCCGGTTTTCTGCAGCAGGCGCACCGGCAGGCGCAGCTTGCCGACGTCCTGCAGCATGCCGGCCATGCCGAGCGCGGCGATCGATTCGTCGCCCAGGCCGAGATAGCGGCCGAAGATCATCACGTGCGCCGCCACGTCGAGGGAGTGGTCGTAGCTGTACTGGTCGGTCTGGCGCAGACGGGCCAGCCACAGCAGCGCGTCCGGGTTGCGGGCGACGCTGAGCACCATCTCCGACACCACGCCGCGCAGGCGCTCGAGATCGGGGTTGAGGCTGCGCTGCACGTCCTGGGCGATCTGGGCGAGCAGGCTCTGAGCGCGGTCGACCAGCGGCAACGCGGCAACGATCTCTTCTTCGACCGGCACCGC
Organism: Zoogloeaceae bacterium; assembly: GCA_015657735.1. GTDB lineage: Bacteria > Pseudomonadota > Gammaproteobacteria > Burkholderiales > Rhodocyclaceae > Zoogloea. Next base: position 10,128 of record SSSX01000476.1, on the reverse strand, counting down.
CGGCTCGCCGTAAGCCAGGCCCGCCGGCGCGCCCGCGGCCAGCCGCCCGTCGTCGTCGCCCGGCCGCCCGCTGCGCGGCCGCCGCGGCGGCGTGCTGCCGGTCACCAGCGGACGCGCCGCGGCGCCGGGCAGATAATCGGCCGCCTCCGCCTCGCCGGCCACGGCCGGATTGCCGCCGCGGGTTTCCGGGTAGATGTGGAGCCACGGCGCGCGGACCGGGTCACCGGCCTGCGGCGCCAAATCCGGCTGCTCGCCGCGCCCCGCCGAACGCAACGAACGCAGCAGCGCGAAGAAATCCAGCGGTCGGCGGCGCGACTGCGACGAGGCCTGGAAAGCCCCCGCCGAGGCCACCCGCTCGACCGCCGCCGCGGGTGACGGCGCCGGCCGCCACGCATCGCCGGACGAACGGGCGCGATCGACATACACGAAGCGGCACACGTCGCGCACCTGCGCCAGCGTTTCCTGGTCCTCGACGAGAAAACCCTGCAGCAGGAACGGCGACTCGAGCCACGGACGATCGAGCTCGGAAACGAACATGCCGAGACGCAGATCCTGAGCCGCGACGATTTCCTTCAACGCTCCCTCCCCAAAATGGGCGCCCACGCATCGCTGCGGGCGGTCATGTCATTACGGCGCCGGATTGGTGAACTGTAGGTGCACCGCATCAATTTCCGCCAGCACGCCCTCGTCCAGCGTGCGCCCGGCGGCCTGCAGGTTGGCTTCGAGCTGGCCCGGGGTCGTCGCGCCGACGATGGCGCTCGCCACGAAGGGACGGCCGGCGACGAAGGCGATCGCCAGTTCGACCGGCGTCATGCCGTGCCGCCGCGCCAGCGCCGCGTAGGCCGCCACCGCCGGGCCGACGTTCGGTTTGGTGTAGCGCTGGGCGAGGGCCGGAAAAAGGGACACCCGCCCGACCGTCGCCGGATCGTCGGCATACTTGCCCGACAACAGTCCGAAACCCAGCACCGAATACGGCAGCAGGCTGACGTTCTCGCGGAAGCACACCTCGGCCAGCGTCTGCTCGAACACCCGGTTCAGCAGGTTATAGGCGTTCTGCACCGACACCACCCGGGCCAGCCCGAGCTCGTCGGCGGCGCGCAGGAATTCCATCACCCCCCACGGGTGCTCGTTGGACAGGCCGACGTGACGGATCTTGCCTTCGCGCACCAGCTCGCCCAGCGCCGCCATCTGTTCGCGGATCGGCGTACACGGCCGTTCGGCGCTCTGGTCGAAGCGCCACTGGCCGAACATCGGCTGGTTCCGGTCGGGCCAGTGGATCTGATAGAGATCGATGTAATCGGTGCCGAGGCGGCGCAGGCTGCCTTCGACCGCCTCGCGGATCATCGCCCGGCCGTTGTCCTGCGGGCCGCCGCGAATCCAGCTCAGCGGCCGGCCGGCCGACGTCAGCTTGGTGGCGACCACGACCGCGTCGCGCGGACGGCCCTTCAGCCACGAACCGACGAATCTCTCGGTCGTCCCGCTGGTTTCGGCGCGGGTCGGGACCGGGTACATCTCGGCGGTGTCGATGAAGTTCACGCCGTGGGCGAAGGCCGCATCGAGCTGCGCGTGGGCCTCGGCCTCGGTGTTCTGCTGACCGAAGGTCATGGTGCCGAGGCAGACGGAGGACACCAGCAGATCGCTGGCGCCAAGCTTGCGATATTCCATCGGAGGACTCCAGAAATCGGGGACGAATCGGGGGCGGATCGAGCGAAAAAGGAGCCCGGCCGGCTATCGGTTATCATCCGCGCCACACAGCCTGCCGGCACGACGGCCGGGCGGCAGCGCGCTGCCGGCCCGCGCCCTTCCGCTCCGATATTACACCCGCGGCCCCGTCCCTCCGCCCTCTTACAGCGCCTTACATTCCATGCCGACCGTTCCCCCGCCGTGCGCCTCCCGCGGCATCCTCGTCCAGTGCCGCCCGGGTTTCGAAGCCGATGCCAGCCTCGAACTGCAGGCCGCCGCGCGCGGCGCGCGCCTCGACGGCCAGGCCGACACCCAGCCCGGCAGCGGCTTCGTCGTGTTTACGCTGGACCCGCCGCAAGCGCGCGACGACGTGCGGCGCCGCCTCGACCTGTCGCGCCTGATCTTCTGCCGGCAGGGCTTCCACGTCGTCGCCGTGCTCGACGAACTGCCCGCGCGCGATCGCCTGACGCCGCTGCGGGCCGCCATTGCCGCCACCGGCGAACGCGTCTCGGCGCTGCTCGCCGAAACCCCCGACACCAACGACGGCAAGCAGCAGTCCGGCTTCCTGCGCCGCTTCGTCCCGCTGCTCGAAGAGGCGCTGGCGGCGGACGGCCTGCTGCGCCCCGACTCGCCGCATCTGCCGCGCCTCCACGTCTTCTTCGAAGACGCCGGCCGCGCCTGGCTCGGCCTCAGCGTGGCCAGCGAAGGCTCGGCGTGGCCGATGGGCGTCCCGCGTCTGCGCATGCCGAAGGATGCGCCGAGCCGTTCGACCCTCAAGCTCGCCGAAGCCATCCTCACCCTGCTGACGCCCGACGAACAGAAAACCACGCTGCGCCCCGGCCTCACCGCCGTCGACCTCGGCGCCGCCCCCGGCGGCTGGAGCTGGCAGCTTGCCAGCCGCGGCCTGCACGTCACCGCCATCGACAACGGCCCGCTCGCCGCGTCGGCGCTCGCCACCGGCCTCATCGAACACCGGCGCGCCGACGGCTTCAGCTGGAAGCCGAAGAAACCGGTCGAATGGCTGGTCTGCGACATGGTCGAGCAACCCTCGCGCATCGCCCCGCTGATCGCCGACTGGCTCGCCACCGGGCGCTGCCGGCGCAGCATCTTCAACCTCAAGCTGCCGATGAAGCGCCGCCACGACGAAGTCGAACGCTGCCGGGCGCTGATCGACCACCGCCTCGCCGCCGCCAGCATCAAATACGTATTGCGAATCAAACACCTTTACCACGACCGCGAAGAGGTCACGTGCTATCTCGCGCGGCGCTGATGCGCACACGATGTATAATGTCCGACTGCTTTCATGGTGCACTGCAGTAAAATGCGCGCACCCATAACGTGACCACACCATGTCGTTCTCCGAACTCGGACTCATTCCCGAAATCCTGCAGGCGGTCGCCGACGCCGGCTACACCACGCCGACGCCGATCCAGCGCCAGGCGATTCCCGTCGTCCTCGCCGGCCACGACGTCATGGGCGGCGCCCAGACCGGCACCGGCAAGACGGCCGGCTTCACGCTGCCGCTGCTCAACCGCCTCGCCCCTCACGCCAGCGCCTCGACCAGCCCCGCCCGCCACCCGGTGCGCGCGCTGATCCTGGCGCCGACACGCGAACTGGCGATGCAGGTCCACGAATCGGTCCGGATGTATTCCAAGCACCTTCCGCTGCGCAGCACCTGCATCTACGGCGGTGTGGACATGAACCCGCAGATCCAGGAACTGCGCCGCGGCATCGAGATCGTCATCGCCACGCCGGGCCGCCTGCTCGACCACGTCCAGCAAAAGACCATCGCCCTCGGCCAGGTCGAGATGCTCGTCCTCGACGAAGCCGACCGCATGCTCGACATGGGCTTCATCCCCGACATCCGCCGCATCCTCGCGCTGCTGCCGGCCAAGCGCCAGAGCCTGCTGTTCTCGGCCACCTTCTCGGACGAAATCAAGAAGCTCGCCGACCAGATGCTGAAGAACCCGCAGCTGATCGAAGTCGCCCGCCGCAACATGGTCAGCGAAACCATCGACCACGTCGTGCACCCGGTTTCCAGCGGCCTCAAGCGCAACCTGCTGGCCCACCTCGTGCGTCACGAGGAAGAATCGCAGGTGCTGGTTTTCGTCGACACCAAGTTCGGCTGCAGCCGCCTCGCCCACTTCCTCGAACGCCACGACATCTCGGCCGATTCGATCCACGGCGACAAGAGCCAGCAGGCCCGCACCGAAACCCTCGAAAACTTCAAGAGCGGCAAGGTCCGCGTGCTCGTCGCCACCGACGTGGCGGCCCGCGGCCTCGACATCGAGGATCTGCCCTCGGTGATCAACTTCGAACTGCCGCACACCGCCGAAGACTACGTCCACCGCATCGGCCGCACCGGCCGCGCCGGCAAGAAGGGCAAGGCCGTGTCGCTGGTCAGCTCCGAAGAGCGCCACCGCCTGGCCGACATCCAGAAGCTGATCAAGCTCGAAATCCGCCAGGAAATCGTGCCCGGCTACGATCCCGAACCCGACTTCCACGACGCCGAAGGCGGCCGGCGCAAGCGCGGCAGCCCGTCGCCCGCCGCCGCGCGGGGCGTCGACGCACCGGCCGCCGGCGAGCGCCGCAAGCGTGGCGAACGGGAAACCCGCGAAACCCGCGAGCCCCGCGAACGCAGCCCGCAGCGCGCCCGCCAGCCGTCCCACATCGCGCCCGATGGCTTCGATTTCAGCAAGCCCTACGAACAGCGCAACCCGTCGGCCCCGGCCGACAGCGAGGCCGCCGCCGAGCTGCGCGGCAGCCACAAGGCCCAGCGCCCGATCGCCTTCCTCCTCGGCGGCCTCGGCCGCAAGCACTGACGGCAAACCTGCCCGCCGGCTCGTCCGGCCGGCAGGCCGCGCCATCCCGCTGCCACCCCGCACGCCAGGCCGGCCGCCACGCCGGACGCGGCCCCGCTGTTGCACCGCGCACCGGCTCCAGTATGCTTGTGCCCGACACCAGCACGAGGCCAGCCCGATGCGTCCGTCCGCCCCGCTCCCCCCGGAAGCCCTCTACACCGCCTGCGATCCGGCCACCCTCGACTTCGCCAGCACCGAGTCGCTCCCCGAACTCGACGCGGCGCAGCTCCACACCCGCGCCGTCGAAGCCATCCACCTCGGCCTCGACATCCATCACGAGGGCTACAACCTCTTCGTGCTCGGCGAAACCGGCAGCGGTCGTCACGCCATCACCCGCCAGCTGCTCGAAGCCGAAAGCCAGGGCGGCACCCCGCCGGCCGACTGGTGCTACGTCTATAACTTTGCCGACGCCGACTGCCCCGACCTGATCCGCCTGCCCTGCGGCCGCGGCGCACGCCTGCAGGGCGACATGCAGCAGTTCGTCGCCGAACTGATCCCGGCGATCAGCGCCGTCTTCCAGAGCGACGAATACCGCAGCCGCATCGAGGCGATGCAGGAAGAAGAAAAGCAGCGCGAGGAAGCCGGCTTCCAGTCGCTCGGCCACGATGCCGCCGAACTCGGCGTGGCGCTGCTGCGCACCCCGCACGGCTTCGCCTTCGTCCCGCTCAAAGAAGACGAGACCACGCTGTCACAGGAAGAATTCGCGCAGCTGCCCGAAGAACGCCAGCACGAATTCGAAGCCCGCATCAAAACCCTGCGCGAGCGCATGCACCGGCTGACCAACGAGTTCCCGCGCTGGCGGCGCGAGGCGCAGAACCGCATCAAGCAGGCCGGCAGCGACGTGCTGCGGGTCACCGTCACCCATCTCATCGACGACCTGAAGCCCCGTTACGCCGATCTGCCCGACGTCACCGCCTACCTCGACGCCGTGCTGCAGGACATCATCGACAGCGGCGAAGCCCTGCGCGACACCACCCGCAACGAGGACGACGCCGAGATCACGACCTACTCCGGCACCCTGTCGGTGCAGCGCTACCTCGTCAACCTGCTGGTCGCCAATCCGCCCGACTGCGCCCGCCCGGTGGTCCACGAAGACCACCCGACGCTGCAGAATCTCGTCGGCCGCGTCGAGCACATCGTGCACATGGGCACGCTGATGAGCAACTTCACGCTGATCCGCGCCGGCGCGCTGCACCGGGCCAACGGCGGCTTCCTGATGCTCGACGCGGTCAAGGTGCTGTCCCAGCCCTACGCCTGGGAAGGGCTCAAGCGCTGCCTGCAGGCCGGCCACATCCGCATCGAATCGCTATCCGACCTGCTCGGCCTGTCGAGCACTGTGCAGATCGAACCCGAACCGATGCCCCTCGACCTGAAGGTCGTGCTGATCGGCGAACGGCTGGTCTACTACCTGCTGTGCCAGTACGACCCGGAGTTCCCGGCGCTGTTCAAGATCAACGCCGACATGGAAAGCGAGATCGACCGCAATCCGGCCAACACCGCCGCCTACGCGCGCCTCATCGCCACCCTGGCCCGCCGCGACGCGCTGCGCCCGCTGACCGCTCCGGCGGTGGCCCGCATCGTCGAACACGCGGCCCGCCTCGCCAACGACGCCGAACATCTGACGACCCACCTCCAGCCCCTCGACGACCTGATGCGCCAGGCCGACCACTTCGCGGCGACCGCCCACGCCGCGCTCATCGACCGGGTCCACGTCGAAGCCGCCCTCGACGCCCACCGGCACCGCCACGAGCGCATCCGCCGCCGCTACCAGGACGAAATCCTGCGCGGCCAGCTGCTGGTCGACACCGCCGGCAGCCACGCCGGCCAGATCAACGGACTGGCCGTGGTGATGCTCGGCGACAGCAGCTTCGCGCACCCGGTGCGCATCACCGCCACGGTGCGGGTCGGCGACGGCGAAGTGGTGGACATCGAGCGCGAGGTGAAGCTCGGCGGGCCGATCCACTCGAAAGGCGTACTAATCCTGTCGGCCTTCGTGGCCTCCCGCTTCGGCCTGCGCATGCCGCTGTCGCTCACCGCCAGCCTGGTCTTCGAGCAATCCTACGGCGGGGTCGAAGGCGACAGCGCGTCGTTGGCCGAACTGGTCGCCCTGCTGTCGGCCATCGGCGATCTGCCGATTGCGCAGGCGCTGGCGGTCACCGGCTCGGTGAACCAGTTCGGCATCGTCCAGGCGGTCGGCGGCATCAATGAAAAGATCGAAGGCTTCTTCGACATCTGCGCCGCCCGCGGCCTCACCGGCGAGCACGGCGTACTGATCCCCGCTGCCAACGTCTGCCACCTGATGCTGCGCAGCGACGTCATCGACGCCGTCCGTGCCGGCCGCTTCCGGATCTGGCCGGTGAGCGATGTGGATCAGGCCCTCGAACTGCTGACCGGCCTGCCCGCCGGCGCCCCCGACGAAGACGGCGCAATGCCCGACGGCTCGGTCAATTTCCGCGTCGCCGCCGGCCTCGCCAAACTCGCCCGGCTGCGCCGGGAGTTCGGCCGCCCGGCGGCCCGGCCCGGCCACAAGTGAGGCGCGGCGCCCGCCGCGCTCACGCGGCGTCGCGCGCCGGCTGCAGCAGTTCGATCTTGAACTCCGGCTCGTAGGGCGGCACGTTGCATTCGATGATGTCCGACGGCGCGATGTCGAGCCGCACGCCGACCACGTCGGCGCGCATCGGCAGGCGCGTCGCGCCGCGGTCGGCCAGCGTCGCGACGCGGATTTCGGCCGGCCGCCGGCGTGCCAGGTAGTCGACCACCCGCAGCAGCGAATGACCGGTGTAGAGCACGTCGTCGACCACCAGCAGCGAATAGCCGGCCAGATCGATGGCCGCCTGCGCCCCCTCGTCCTTGAGCTGCGTGTCGGGGAACAGCAGCGTCAGGTCGTCGGCGTAGCGCTTCACCGACAGGTCGATGCGCAGCGGCGGCGGCACGTTGAAGCGCTGCGTCAGCGCCGCGGTCAGCCGGTCGGCCAGCGGCGCGCCACGGCGCAGGATGCCGATCACCGCAATCCGGCTGCGCCCGCCGAGCAAGCCCGCCGCCTGCCGCGCCATGTCGTCGATCACCGCCCCGAGCTGGGCCGTGTCGTAGATGCAGGTACGCAAACCCGCCGGTCGGTCCATGACATTCCTCCTCGCGCAAAGGCCACACCGGCCGGGCCGGCGTGTCGCCGCCCGGCGGTTGTTCAAGCATAGCGCAGCGGCGACGCGGTGCCGACACCCGCCGCCGCTACCGTCGCGCGCTTGCGCCGGAACTCAGTGGCGCTCGAACAACGCGATCGACTCGACGTGGGAGGTTTGCGGGAACATGTTGGCGATGCCGGCGCCCTTCAGCCGGTAGCCCTTTTCGTTGATCAGCACGGCGGTGTCCCGCGCCAGCGTCGCCGGGTTGCACGACACATAGACGATGCGCCGCGGCGAGGCCGGACCGAGCGCCTTGACGACCGCGATGGCCCCCTCGCGCGGCGGATCGATCAGCAGCTTGTCGAGCGGCCCGAGGGCGTCCAGGCTGTCCTCGGTGGCTTCGAACAGATTGGCGGCGTGGAATTCGCAGCGCTCGGCGAGCCCGTTGGCGGCGGCGTTCTCGGCGGCGCGCCGGACCAGCGCCTCGCTGCCCTCGACCCCCACCACGCGGGCGCCGAGACGGGCGATCGGCAGGCTGAAGTTGCCCAGCCCGCAGAACAGGTCGGCGATCCGTTCGCCCGGCCGCGGGTCGAGCAGCTGCATCGTGCGCCGCATCAGCAGACGGTTGATGCCCATATTGACCTGCGTGAAGTCGGTCGGCCGGAAGGCCATCGACACGCCGAACTCCGGCAAGGTGTAGACCAGCCCCGGTGCCTCCTTCGGATAAAGCCGATAGGCCGACTCCGGACCGCCCGGCTGCAGCCACACCTGCACCTGCTCGGCGGCGGCAAAGGCGGCGAAGCGCGCATCGTCGGCCGCGGTGATCGGCAGCAGGTGGCGGAACACCAGCACGGTGAGCCCTTCGCCCACCGCGATCTCGATCTGCGGCAGACGGTCGGGCGCCGACAACGCGGCAACCAGACGCCGCAGCCGCGGAATCATGTCCGACAGATGCGGCGGCAGGATCGCGCAACTTTCCATCGGCGCCACATAGCTGCTACGCCGCTCGTGAAAACCGATCAGCACCCCGCCCTTGCTCGGCACCACCCGCACCGTCAGGCGCGCCCGGTAGCGATAGCCCCAGGCCGGACCGACGATGGCCGGATACAGCACCTCCGGCTTGGCCCGGCCGATATGCCACAGCGCGTTTTCGAGCACGCGCTGCTTGGCGGCGACCTGCGCGCCGGGCTCCAGGTGCTGCATGCTGCAGCCGCCGCAGACGCCGAAATGCGGGCAGCGCGGCACCACGCGCTGGGCGCTCGGCTCGAGCACCCGGGTCACGTCGGCGACCTCGAAATTCGGCTTGACCTTGAACGACGCAAACTCCACGCGCTCGCCGGGCAGCGCGCCCTCGATGAAGATCGTCTTGCCGTCCACGCGGGCGACGCCGCGCCCCTCGTGTTCGAGGGATTCGATGAGGGCTTCGCGACGGCTCGTTTCGCGCATGGCTGGGGTCCGGAAAGGAAGGGCGCCATTTTAGCGACGGTGCCGGGCTTTGCAACGCGGCGCGTTATAATTGGCGGATGACAAATACACTTCTTGGCGGCCTGTCGGCCGAGGAATTCCTCGCCGAATACTGGCAAAAGAAACCGCTGCTCGTGCGCCAGGCAGTCCCCGGCTTCACCGGCGTCGTGAGCAAGGACGAACTCTTCGCCCTCGCCCGCGACCCGGACGTCGAATCCCGCTACGTCACCCACGACGACGACAACTGGGAGGTCATCCACGGCCCGCAGAAAGCCGCCGACCTGAAGCGCAAGAAGCAACCCTGGACCGTGCTGGTGCAGGGCCTCAACCTGTACTGCCCCGACGGCGACGCGCTGCTGCACCGCTTCGACTTCATCCCCCAGGCGCGCCTCGACGACCTGATGGTCAGCTACGCGATCGACAACGGCGGCGTCGGCCCGCATTTCGACAACTACGACGTGTTCCTGCTGCAGGGCCTCGGCAAACGCCGCTGGCTGATCAGCGACCAGGACGACCGCAGCCTCGTCGAGGACGCGCCGCTCAAGATCCTGCGCGACTTCCGCCCCACCCACGACTGGGAGCTGGAACCCGGCGACATGCTCTACCTGCCGCCCCACTGGGCCCACAACGGCATCGCCATCGGCGAATGCACCACCTACTCGATCGGCTTCCGCTCGCCGAGCAACCAGGAACTCGCCCAGCAGTTCCTCGCCTACCTGCAGGACACGCTCCAGCTCGACGGCATCTACGCCGACCCCGACCTGAAACCGCAGGCCCACTCGGCGCAGATCGGCGAGGCGATGATCGACCGCGTCGCCGAAACCCTGCGGCGCATCAGCTGGAACCGCGACGACGTGCGCGGCTTCCTCGGCGCCTACCTCACCGAACCCAAACCGCACATCTTTTTCGAGTCGCCGGACGAACCGGTCGAACACGAAGACTTCGTCGCCGCCTGCGCGACCGGCTACTGCCTCGACGCGCGCAGCCTGCTGCTCTTT
>SSSX01000475.1 GCA_015657735.1 Zoogloeaceae bacterium | reverse complement strand
GTGCTCGAGTTGATCGCCTCGGGCGCCGCCCTCGCCGATACGCTGGACACCCTCGCGCGCGGGATCGAGGCGCTGCTGCCGGGCATCCGCAGCTCGATCCTGCTGCTCGACCGCGACGGCGTGCACCTGCGCCACGGCGCGGCGCCGAGTCTGCCGGAGGTGTACACCCGCGCGGTGGACGGGATCGCCATCGGCGAGGGCGTCGGCTCCTGCGGCACCGCGGCGTGGCGTGGCAAGCTGGTGGTGGTCGAGGACATCGCCAGCGATCCGCTGTGGGCGCCGTACACTGCGCTGGCCGCCAGCGCCGGGCTCAAGGCCTGCTGGTCGTCGCCGATCCGCAGCCGCGAGGGGGCCGTGCTCGGCACCTTTGCGCTGTATCCGGCCGAGCCGTCGGGCCCCGGCGAGCACGAGCGGGACCAGATCCGCCTGGCGACCGACCTCGCCGCGGTAGCCATCTCGCGCCATCGAGAGGAATCGGCGCTGCGCGACAGCGAAGCGCGCTTCCGCCAGCTTTTCGAGGTGGCGCCGCTGCCGCTGGGTTTCGTCAGCGCCGACAACCGCATCCGCGATCTGAACCGCTGTTTCGTCGAGACCTTCGGCTACACCCTCGACGACATCCCGACGATGGACGAATGGTCGCGGCGGGCCTACGCCGATCCGGCCAACCGGGACGAAACGGTCGTCGGCCGCGGCCACACCGCGCCCGACAACTGCCATGCGGCGACGACCGCCGTCGAGCGGCGCATCACCTGCAAGGACGGCGAGCAGCGCACGATGATGGTTTCCGGGGCGCCGGTGGGCGACAGTTTCCTCACCGCCTTCTTCGACATCACCGAGATGCGCCGGCTGACGTCCCAGCTCGAGCACTACCGCACCCACCTCGAAGAACTGGTCGCCGAGCGCACCGCCCAGCTGGCCGACGCCAGCGAGCGGGCCGAAGCCGCCAGCCGCGCCAAGAGCGCGTTTCTGGCGAACATGAGCCACGAGATCCGCACGCCGATGAACGCCATTCTGGGCCAGGCGCGGCTCCTCGAACGCAGTCCGCTCAATCACGAGCAGGAAGACCGCCTGGGCCGCATCCGCCACGCCGGCGCCCATCTGCTCGGGCTGATCAACGACATCCTCGACCTTTCCAAGATCGAGGCCGGCAAGCTGCAGCTGGAGCTGGTCGATTTTTCGCCGGAAGCCCTGTTCAACCAGGCCCATTCGCTGATCCACGAGCGCCTCGCGGCGCGTCAACTGAGCTTCGACGTCGACATCGACGGCCTGCCGCCGGTGTTGCGTGGCGACGTGATGCGCCTGCGTCAGGCGATCCTCAACTATCTGAGCAATGCGGTGAAG
>SSSX01000474.1 GCA_015657735.1 Zoogloeaceae bacterium | reverse complement strand
GAACTTTTCGAGGATGGGGATGCACACTTCTTCGGTGGCGCCGGGGTACACGGTGGATTCATAGACGACGATGGCGCCGCGCTTCATGTGCTTGCCGACGCTCTCGGAGGATTTGACCAGCGGGGTGAAATCCGGCTGGTGCGCGTCGTCCACCGGGGTGGGCACGGCGACGATGATGAAGTCGGCCTCGGCGATGATCTGCGGATCGGTGCTGCAGGTGAGGTGCACGGCCGCCTTGAGGTCTTCGCTGCTCACTTCGCCGGTCGGGTCCACGTGACGGCCATAGGCCGCCACCTTCTCCGGATGGAGGTCGAAACCGACGGTCTTCGTCTTCTTGCCGAATTCCACGGCGAGGGGCAGGCCTACGTAGCCGAGGCCGATGACTGCGATGGTGGTCATGTCTACTTCTTCCTGATTTCAGTTCTGGGTAAGTATTGATCAGAGGCTGGCGCGCAGCTTGTCGATCTCGGCACGGAGCGTCGATTTTTCCGGAACGACCTTCTGCGCCTCGTCGAGCTCCTTGCGTGCGCCGTCCTTGTCGCCGTTCTTGATCAGCGCACGGGCCAGATTCACGCGCAACTGCGGCAGCCTGGGCCCGAGGCTGACCGCCTTCCGGAGATGCTCGAGTCCTTTCGCGACATCGCCGCCGTCGACGTACAGCATGCCGAGAGTATCGAGGACGACCGGGCTGTTGGGCGCCAGCGCGACGGCCTGCTCGGCCACGCCGATGGCGCTCTTGTCGTTCAGCTTGCCGAGCGCCCACGCCAGATTGTTGAGCACCATCGGATTCTTCGGCGCCATTTCGAGCATCTGACGGTACTGCTGCACGGCGGAATCGTAATTGCGGTCGGCCAGCGAGCGTTCGGCGAGGTAGCTGCGGATGACCAGATCCTTCGGGTTGGCCCTGACCCAGTCGGCCACCAGCTTGGCGGCCTCCTGCGGCTGGCCGGCCGCCAGTCGCGCCGTGTGCAGCCGGATCACCGACTGCGGGCTCTTGTCACGCTTGTAGGCTTCGCTGAAGGGCTCGATGGCTTCGGTCTTCTTGCCGGTCGCCGACAGCACCTCGCCTTCGAGCACAAAGCCGACCGCCGCCTCCTTGCGCTGCTTCTGGATGTCCTTGGCCACGCCGATCGCGGCGTCGCCGCGCTTGTCGTTGAGCAACAGGACCACCAGCCGCTGCTGGGCCTCGACCGCATCCGGCTTGAGCTTCAGCGCCTTGCGCAGACTCTGCTCGGCACCGGTGAGATCCTTGGCGCCGACCTGCAGGTCGGCCAGCGCGATCAGCGGCCCCGGAGAATCGGGCAGACGCGAGCTCAGCTTGCCGAAGGTGCTCAAGGCCTGCTGGGTTTCGCCGGCCGCAACCTGGGCACGACCGAGCAGGTCGAGCACGGTCGGATCGTCCGGCGACGCGACCGCCGCCTCCTGTGCCAGCAGCAGCGCCCGCTTGGGGTCGCCGCCCTGCACCAGCAGGCGCACGAGTGCGGCGCGGATCTGCAGCGAGGTCGGCACCGCCGCCAGCCCCTTTTCCATCAGCGCCTGGATGTCCTTCGCCTGCCCGCCGGTCATCGCGAGCAGTTCGGCGTACTGCACGTAACCCTGGGCAACCTTCGGATTCGCGGCGATGAAGGTGTCGTAGCGCTTGCGGGCGTCGTCCAGCTTCTTGTCGGCGATGTCGAGCCGGGACAGGTTGCCGACCGCCGGCAGGAAGTCGGGCTTGAGTTCAAGCGCCTTCTCGAAGGCCTTGCGCGCGCCGGCCTGATCCTTGCTGGCCAGCAGGACGCCACCCTTCATGTTGTAGGTGATGGGATCGTTCGGCCGCTTCTTCTCGAGGGTCTGCACCGCCGCCACCGCCTTGGCGATCTCGTTGCGGCGCAGGTGGGCCATGATCAGCGTGATGTCGGCCTGGACGTTCGCCGGATCGAGGGCCGACGCCGCTTCGAGATCGTGGAAGGCCTGCTCGGTCTCGCCGCCGGCCAGACGCGAGACACCGAGACGCGTGCGGTACTGGGCGTTCTTCGGATCAGCAGAAGCGGCGCGAGAGAAGTAATCCTCGGCGCGGGCGAAGTCGCCGTTCATCGCATAGACCTGGCCCGCCAGGTTGAGCAGGACGACGTCCTCGACACGTTCCTTCAACAAGGGCTGCAAGGCCTCCAGCGCCCGGGCCGGCTCGCGTGTGCCGATGTACGCCGACACCAGCAGGCGGCGCGCGAACTGCATGTTGGGAACCCGTTCGATCACCTTCTTGAGGTTCTCCTGCGCCTGGACGAACTCCTGCCGCTGCAGCTGGAGCGTGGACACCAAGAGCTGCGCCGGGATGTAGTCGGGCGCGATGCGCAGCACCTGCTGCAAGCCCTCGTAGGCTTCGTTGGTCTTCTCGCTGCGCAGATTGACGTAGGCCTGCAGATAGATGGCCAGCGGATGGTTACCCAGCGCCTTGCGCATCTCGCCGACCTTGGTCTGGGCGACATCGACCTTGTTCTGGCGCAGCAACAGCGCGATGAGGTTCTGGTGGGCGGGAACGTCGGTCGGCCGCTCGGCAATCACCGCCTCGTAGGCTTTGACCGCCTCTTCGGGCTTGTCCATCGCGACCATCAGGTCGCCACGCAGGGAATTCGCTTCCGGCAGCTTGGGCGCGTCCTTGAGCACCGCGTCGATATCGGCGAGTGCTCCGTCGAGGTCGCGGTTGATCGCGCGCAGGCGCGCCAGCCCGGCCCGCGCCAGCGGCTGCGCCGGTGCTTCGCGCAGCGCCGAGTTGAAGGACCCCGCGGCTTCGTCGCGCCGCCCCTTGGTCAACTGGCCAAAACCCTGCAGCGCCAGCACCGCGGCCCGCGCCTCGGGCTGCGTGAGCTGGCGGCTCGCCAGCTCGGCGATCTTGTCGCTCTGACCGCTGGCCAGCAGCGCCCGCCCGAGCAGCGGCACGACTTCGTCGGGCGAATAACCGGCGTCGAGCGCGCGGTTCAGTTCCTTCTCGGCACCGGCGTAATCGCCCTGCTCGAGGTTGATCTTGCCAAGCAGAAAACGCGCTTCGGCGAGTTTTTCATTCTTCTGCAACGCATTCTTGAGCTGGATCGACGCCGCATTGCGATCGTTCTTCGCGAGGTATTCCTTCGCCGAGGTGACCATGGATTCCGGACTGGCTCCGCAAGCTGCGAGCAGCAGGGCGCAAAGGGTGCTGACGGCGGCGTTCCGCATCGTGCGGCGCTGGGTATGGACACGCATCTGCATGGTTCCTTGAATCACGTTGAGGTCTCTTTCTTGATTCCGAAGCGGTTCATTAAATCGTAAAGCGTCGGCCGGCTGATGCCGAGCACCTCGGCAGCCCGCGCCACGTTGCCGTTCACCCGGGCCATGACCCGCACGACGGCACGCCGCTCAGCCTCTTCGCGGACGACGCGCAGGTTCAGCGCATCGAGCTCCTCGTCGACATTGACGTTGAGGCCGACATCATCGGCCGTGATGCAGTTGCCGTCGGCCATGATGACCGCCCGCTTGATCGCGTTTTCGAGTTCGCGGATGTTGCCGGGCCAGCGATGCGATTCGACGCTCTGCACGGCATCGTCGGTCAAGGTCATGGTGCCCCGACCGTGGTCGTTGGCGAAACGCTGGACGAAGGCATGGGCGAGCAGCACCGCGT
The DNA here is from genome assembly GCA_015657735.1 of Zoogloeaceae bacterium. GTDB lineage: Bacteria > Pseudomonadota > Gammaproteobacteria > Burkholderiales > Rhodocyclaceae > Zoogloea. The sequence goes on along the minus strand of SSSX01000474.1, from coordinate 12,489 downwards.
CGCCGTCGCGATCGCGCAAGGCGGGGATGTCGACGACGATCTCGGCAAGGCGGTAGTAGAGATCCTCGCGGAACCGGCCGGCCTGGATCAGGCCTTTGACATCCTGGTGCGTCGCGCAGACGATGCGCACATCGACCGGGATTTCTTCGCGCCCGCCGATCCGCTCGATGACCCGCTCCTGCAGGAAACGCAGCAGCTTGGCCTGCAGCGGCATCGGCAGATCGCCGATTTCGTCGAGGAACAGGGTGCCCTTGTTGGCCACCTCGATCTTGCCGAGGGTCTGCTTGACCGCGCCGGTGAAGGCGCCCTTCTCGTAGCCGAACAGTTCGCTCTCGAGGAGGTTCTCGGGGATCGCCGCACAGTTGATGGCGACGAAGCGCCCGTCGCGGCGGGGCGAAAGTTCGTGCAGGCCGCGCGCCAGCACTTCCTTGCCGGTACCGCTTTCGCCCAGCAGCATGACCGTGACGTTGGCCGACGCCACCCTTTCGATCAGCCGGCACACCTTGAGCATTCCCGCGTCGCGCGTGATCACGCCCGACAGCGCACTGCCCTGCTGGATTTTCAGCCGCCGGTTGTCCTGCTGCAGATCGTAGAGGCGCAGCGCACGATCGAGGGTCAGCGCCAGCAGTTCGGGCTCGAAGGGCTTGGCGAAGAAGTCGTAGGCCCCCATGCCCACCGCCCGCACGGCATTCTCGCGATCGTGCTGGCCGGTCAGGACGACGACCTTGGTGTCCGGCGCCAGCGCCAGTATCTCGCCGAGCAGGCGGAAACCTTCCGTCACGTCGTCCGGCGCCGGCGGGAGACCGAGGTCCATCGTCACGACGGCCGGCTCGTGGCGCCGCAACTGGGCGACCGCCTCCTCGCGATTGCTGGCCACAACCGTTTCGTACTGATCGAAGGCCCAGCGCATCTGCTTCTGCAGCGCCGGGTCGTCTTCGACGATCAGCAGGGTCCTGCGTTTATCAGTCATATTCCTAGTTTGCTGCCGCTGTGTTACCGGCATTCTGGACGTTGGCGGCGATGGGCAGCCTGATCTCGAAGCGGGTGCCGACACCGACTTCGCTGTGCACCGCAAGGCTGCCGCCCAGCTCCTGCACGTACTGATGCGCCTCGTAGGCGCCGATCCCCATTCCGCTCGCCTTCGTTGTCTGGAAAGGCTTGAACAGCTGATCCCTGATGAATGCGGGCGACATCCCCGACCCGGTATCCCGAACCGTGATGCATGCCTGATTACGCTCCTGGGATAGCTCCACCGACACACTACCATGCTCAAGAGTAGCGTCCAGGGCATTTTGCACGATATGCCCGAGGATGCGCTCGAGCCGTTCGGAATGCGCGAAAACCGCCAGATCGGGCGCTCCGTCAGCCATTGTGGGACACGGGTGGAACATCCTTTTCGACTGCACGATGTGCTCCAGAAGGCTTTTCAGCATCACCGGCTTGCGCTGGTTGATCGGTGTTTTCTCCATCAACTGGGCCATCAGACCGCGCATCCGCTCCTCGACGTGCCGTACCGTATCCAGCATGTCGGCCTGAAATTCGGGATTGTCCTTGTGACGCTCGGCATTGCGCAACATCAGCGACATCTGCGCAACGAGATTCTTGAGATCATGAACGACAAACGCCGACATGCGGTTGAAGGCATCGAACTTGCGTGCTTCGAGCAAGGCCTCGGTGGCCTGCAGGCGGGCAAAGTAGCTCGCCGCCTGGCGGCCGGCCATCTTCAGCAGATCGAGAACTTCCCAGTTTACGTCGACCGGCGTCCGCGGTGTCAGCAGGACGACAAAGCCGACCAGCACGCCGGATGAGATCAACGGCACGATCAGCCACATGTCGGCCAGTTCGGCTGCCCATTCCGGCATTGGCGCCGCCGTTCCGTTGGAAAAGCTGCTGCGCACCTCCTGCAGATTGACGACCCACTCGCGCTCCAGCAGATAGCGGGCGAACCCGGAATCCTCCCGCTCCTCCAGCCCATAATGGGGCATGTTCAGGCGTGCCTGCTGGGTGTAAACACCGTTCGCATCCCGCACCCAGACGCCGCCGCCGGGGCTCTCGACCAGATCCGCCAGCGCCTTGACGACCGACTCGCCCAGGCTCAAACCGTCGCCGGCCACCGACAGCGCCTGGGTGACGCCGAGCCACTCCGTCCGGTAATCGTAGCGGTAGGCAAAGAAGTGCTTGGCCAGGAACACCTTGAGCCGGGCACGAAAAGCCCCCGAGAAGAAGACCACCCCCAGGAACAGCACGCCGCCGAAAAGCAGCGCCAGCTGCAAGGCCTCGCCCCACTCGCCGCCGAAGTAGCGCATGTAGTAGCCGGCCCCGGCGATGATCATCAGATACAAGCCGGAACCGGCGAGCGCCGTCGAGTGGAAGACCACGTGACGGGACACCGACACCCGGAAAGTCCATTCCGGATTGCGCGACGCCGACACCGCCACGAGCGGCAGCGCGAGGGCATGGGCGAAGCCCCGCACGCCCCAGATCGCCGGGTGGATGCGCGAGAACAGCAGCATCTCGGAATACAGATAGACGTCGAACGCGAACAGCCCGCCGAGCGCCAGCGCCAGCGGCTTGACCCCCCAGCGGGAACGTTCAGTGACCGAACGGTAGAACAGCTCGAGAAGGACGAGGCCGAACACGGCGGTCAGCAGCGAGGTGGCCGCCCACGTGCGCAGCGGCGTTCCGTAGAGCGGCAGGCCAAGGGTGAAGCACACCACGCCGATCGCCCCGAGCGTGATCACCACCCACATGCCCGGCTTCGGCCAGCCGGGCAGATCGTCATCGTCGTCGGCGACCGCCTGCGACAGCATCGTCACCAGAAAGGCGAACCACGCCGCCATCCGCAGCACGTCGAGCAGGTTCGCCAACTGGAACACCCACCCCCAGCCCGACGTCGAGAAGACCCAGTTTGCGGCCGCCCACAGCGCGCTGGCCACAACGGCGAGAATGAGAAAGACGCCCTGCCGGCCTTTTCGCCAGGCAACGCCGAGGTAGAGCCCGAAAAGGCCGTGAAGGATCGCCGCGAAGGCATAACTCCAGGCTGAAACCTGGGAGAGGATGGATTCCATCGAAGCTCAACAAAAACAGACGCTCCCGGTGAAGGGAGCGTCTGGCACGTCCGGCGTGGCTTCCCGTGCTGGAAGCCGCAGGCCTGGATCAGTGGGCGCCGTCGCCGGTCAGCACCACCCGAACAGTCTCGAACAGAACCACGGTATCGAGGAACAAAGTGTGATTCTTTACATAATACAGATCGTACTGCAGCTTGTTGATCGCGTCGTCCACCGACGACCCATATTGATAGCGGACCTGGGCCCAGCCCGTGACGCCCGGCTTCACGCAATGGCGCACGGCGTAGAACGGAATGTCGCGGGTGAGCTGATCGACGAAGAACGGCCGTTCGGGACGCGGCCCCACCAGACTCATGTCGCCCTTCAGCACATTGAACAGCTGCGGCAGCTCGTCGATGCGCACCTTGCGGATGAAGCGGCCGACACGGGTCACACGGTCGTCGTTGGCGCTTGCCCAGCGCGGCTTGCCGTCGCGCTCGGCATCACGGCGCATGCTGCGGAACTTGGTGACCTTGAACAGACGCCCGCCCAGACCGACCCGCTCCTGCCGGTAGAACACCGGCGCACCGTCCTCGAAAACAATGAACAGCGCCGTCAGCACCATCACCGGCGCCGCCAGGACCAGCAGCAGCAGCGACACGAAGATGTCGAAAACGCGCTTCACCAACGTCCGGCTCCAGCCCTGGCGGAAACCTTCGCCGTAGATCAGCCAGCTCGCCCGCAGGGAATCGATGCGCACCTGGCCGCGGACACGCTCGAAGAAACTCGACAGGTCGAGCACCTTGATGCCGGCCATCTTGCAGTCGAGCAGCTCGCGCAGCGGAATCGCCCCGCCACGACGTTCCTTGACCGCCACGATGATCTCGTTGACGCGCAGATGATTCGCCGCGGCGAGCAGGCTGCCGTCGAAATGGATGATCTGCTTCGGATCGATGCGCACCTCGTCGCCCGATGCGGCCGGATAGAAACCGACAACCTGAAGGCCGGAATTCGTCGGATGAGTCAGCGCATGCTCGACGGCAGCCGCATCGGGCCCCGTTCCGATCACCATGATACGTTTCACAAAAACCCCTGCCCCCGCCCGCCGGGCCGCAAAACCGCGCACTGCAACCACAAAACCGAGAAGGGCGATTACGTTCAGCTGGAGCGCCTCATGAGCAAACTCGCCCCAAGGTAGCACCTGGAATATACCGTAGGCAACCGGGACGCTCAGCGCGATGGCCATCGCGATCCGCAGCAGCGTCTGGCGCAGGTCGGCCCCGAAGCTGGCCCGGTACAGCCCGAGCGCACCGTTGAGGATCATCATGGTCACCGCGAAGGCAAAGGCCGACGGCACCACCGACGCGATCAGCTCACCGCCGACCCGCGCCTGCAGCACGAACGCCACCACCACCGCCACAAACAGCAGCATCGCGTCGAAAACCAGACGCATGATCGTGCTTGACGGTACGTAATGATTGAAGAGTTTGAGCATTCCGAGCTACGGCCACCCTTCAAAGGCGACCGCCCACGCAAATCAGATCAGCCAACGCGCAACCAGCTGCGCATCCCGAAAAATCCCTTGTCGCCCGCTTGAGCCGCACCGCCGGCCTATGCCAGCCGTGCCGCGAATTTGCCAAATGCGTGAAAAACCGGGCAGACGAACGATAGCGCTAACGGCCCTGCCTGCCCGTGATACCCGTCACAAGGGAAATTACATCGCCTTACACAGTCTGCTCCGGGAGCATTGCAGTACGAACGGTTGGCGGCGCGTCCATCGCGACCGCTGGCGGATCCCCCGCCCATACCCCCGGAGAGCTCAAACGCCGGCGCACGGCGGCCGGGCAGCCCCTTCAACCCTGCAAGCCTGACGTCCTCCGATATTATAAGGTCGTATCGCTCGCGGCCGCACCGGCCCGCCACGGCACAAACTTTAAAGCTCGATCTGCGTTCCGAACTCCACCACCCGGTTCGGCGGGATGCAGAAGAAGTCCGCCGCGCTGTGAGCGTTGCGGAACATCACGATGAACAGTTTTTCCCGCCACAGCGCCATCGACGAACCGGTGCGCGGAATGAGCGTCTCGCGGCCAAGGAAGAACGACGCCTCCATCAGTTCAAACGGCAGCCCCTGGTCTTCGCACATCGCCAGCGCCTTCGGGATGTCCGGATCGTCCTTGAATCCGTAGCGCACGAAAACCCGGTAGAAACCAAAGTCGAGTTCCTCGACCCGCACCCTTTCGGCATCGGTCACGAAGGGAATGTCCTCGGTGATCACATTCACCAGCACCACCCGCGCGTGCAGCACCTTGTTGTGCAACATGTTGTGGAGCAGCGCGCGCGGCACCCCGTCGGGCGCGGTGGTCATGAACACGCCGGTTCCCGGCACGCGCAGCGGAGGATCGTGGAACATCGACTGGATGAAGAGATTCAGCGGCATCGTGTCCTGACGCATGCGCTCGTTGAGCGCCTCGCGCCCCTTCTTCCAGGTCATCAGCAGCGTGTGCACGCCGAGGCCCATCGCCAGCGGAAACCATCCGCCGTCGATGATCTTGACGCTATTGGCGCTGAAGAACGCAAAGTCCACCACGAAGAACAGCGTCAGGAAGGTCACCGCCGCCGCCCAGCCCCACTGCCACAAGGCGCGCACGACGACGAAGGCCAGGATCGTGTCGATCATCATCGTCAGCGTCACCGCGATGCCGTAGGCCGAGGCCAGCGCGCTCGACGAATGGAAACCGAGCACCAGCGCCACCACCGCGCCGAGCAGCATCCAGTTCACGTTCGGCACGTAGATCTGGCCGACTTCCTTGTCCGACGTATGCACCACGTGCATGCGCGGCGAGTAGCCGAGCTGGATCGCCTGCTTGGTCAGCGAGAAAGCACCGGAAATCACCGCCTGCGACGCGATGATCGTCGCCAGCGTCGACAGGCCGACCATCGGCAACACCAGCGGATCGGGCACCAGCAGGTAGAACGGGTTCTTCACCGTCGACGGATCGGCGAGGATCAGCGCCCCCTGCCCGAGATAATTGAGGTACAGCGCCGGAAACACGTAGCCGAACCACGCCACCTTGATCGGCCGCCGCCCGAAGTGCCCCATGTCGGCATACAGCGCCTCGCCGCCGGTGATCGCCAGCACCACCGCCCCGAGGGCAAGAAAGCCGTGCCAGTGATTGTCGGCGAAGAAACGGACGGCGTAGATCGGGTTGAAGGCCTGCAGCACATCCGGATGACGCACCACGTTCATCGCGCCGAGCACCCCCAGCGTGGTGAACCAGAACAGCATGACCGGTCCGAAGATCGCCCCGACCCGCGCGGTGCCACTGCGCTGGATCACGAACAGACCGGTCAGGACCACCAGCGAGATCGGCGCCACGTAGGGCCGGAAAGCCGGCGTCGCGACTTCGAGACCTTCGACCGCCGACAGCACCGAGATGGCCGGCGTGATCACCCCATCGCCGTAAAAGAGGGCCGCGCCGAACAGGCCCAGCGCTGCCATCACCGTCCCCAGGCGCGGCGACTTGTTGGTCCGCAAGGCCAGCGACGTCAGGGCCATGATGCCGCCTTCGCCCCGGTTGTCGGCGCGCATGATGTACACCACGTACTTCAGCGACACGACGATCGTCAGCGCCCAGAACACCAGCGACAGAATGCCGAGCACATTGTCCGGCGTCACGGGCACCGCATGGGGGCCGTTGAAGACCTCCTTCATCGTGTAGAGAGGACTGGTGCCGATGTCGCCGAACACCACCCCCATCGCCGCCAGAGCTACCGGCAGAACCTGCGCGTTCGAACGCGCGGCATGCCCTTCGACAGGCACCGAGGACATTCAACCCTCCTGAAACAGCACGGACCGGCGCGTTGGCCCAATCCCGAAAATCCGACCCGCAAGGGTCAAGCTCACCCGTCTTTTCCCGTAGACCGTGCAAATCGGCGTCGCCACGGAGGCGAGATACTACCGCATCGCAGCAATCACCGGCGCGACTTCGTCGGCCGATCCCGCCCGTGGCGAGACCCGCCACGGCCCCGACACATACAATACCAACCAACCCGTTTCAATCACGCAACGCACCTTCCACCGACCCGATGCCTTTCCACCACAGCATTCGGCCGTTCATCGGCATTGCCGTCGCCTACGCGATCTGTGGCGTCGTTTCACTGCACATCGCGATCCCGCCCGGCTACGTCGCCCCGCTCTTTCCGGCCGCCGGGATCGCACTGGCGGGGATGCTGATCTACGGCCCCCGCATCTGGCCGGCAATTTTTGCCGGCGCCCTCATCACCAACATCGAAGCCGTGATGCGCATCGGCGGCAGCGGCTGGGCCTGGATCGTTCCCGTCTGCGTCAGCATCGGCGCGGTGCTGCAGGCCGTTGCCGGCGCCGCACTGGCACGCCGCTGGGTCGGTTTTCCGAACGCCCTCGACAGTGCCGGCGCCATCGTCCGCCTGCTGTTTGCCGCCGGTCCGCTGAGTTGCCTGGTCAGCGCCTCCATCGGCGTGGGGGCACTGATGCTGTTCGGCACCCTGCCGCCCAGCGAAGCCAGCTTCAGCTGGTGGAACTGGTGGTCCGGCGACGCGATCGGCATCCTGATCGCCGTCCCGCTGGCCTTCGTCTTCATCGGAACCCCGCGCAGCGACTGGGCCCCGCGCCGCCGCGCCATCGCGCTGCCGCTGTCGATCGCGCTGATCCTGCTGGTCGGCCTCGAAATCCAGGTTGCCAGCTGGGAACAGCAACGCCTGCAATCGCGCTTCGAGCGCGACGCCAGCCACCTCGCCAGCCTGGTCCGGACGCGTTTCGCCGATTACCTCGACGTGCTCCAATCCACCGAGCGGATCATGGTCGCCGCGCCGAGCCTCGACCACGACAACTTCCAGCAGTTCGCCGCCACCTGGCTCGGCCGCTTCAGCGGCATCCAGGGCATCGGCTGGATTCCGCGCACGCTGCCTGACGGGATCGCCCCGCTCGAACGCAGCGCCCGGGCCACCCCGGCCACCCGCGATTTCCGTGTCGTCGACCGCGATCTCCAGAATCAGCTGATCGCGCTGCGCCCGCGCACCGAGTATTACCCGATCCGCCACGTCGCCCCGCTCGACCGCAACCGGCGCGCGCTGGGGGTCAATGTCCTGTCGATTCCCAACGCCGCCGAGGCGATCCCCCGCACCCTCGCCAGCGGCCGCCCCGCCGCCGCCCGGGCCTTCGAGCTGACCCAGGAAACCGAGCACAAACTCGGCGTCGTGATCTACCAGCGCACGCTGCGCCCGGGCGCGACGCTCGCCTCGCCGCCCGACGGCCTGGTCTTCGTCGCCCTGCGCATCGAGGAAGCCATCGACGGCATTCTGGACGCGCAGCCGATCGCCGGCATCGGCTACTGCCTGACCGAAATCGACCCGCAGACGCCGGGAGGCAAGCGCCTCGCCGGCCTCGCCGACTGCCCGGTGGCCGACCGGCCCGGCCCCGGCGGCCTGCTCCCGTGGCAGGAAACCTTCGACTACGCCGGCCAGACCTGGCATCTGGGCTTCGCCGCCGATCCCACCTACGCCCCCCTTCATCGCGGCTCGGAAACCTGGACCCTGATCGCCATCGGCCTCGTCTCCGCCGGCCTGCTCGGCGCCTTTCTGCTCGCCTCCACCGGCCGCGCCCGGCGCATCGAGGAGCTCGTCGGCCTGCGTACCGGCGAACTGGCCGACGCCGGCCGCCGCCTCGCCGCCCAGCAGGCCATCCTGACCCACGCCGAGCGGATCGCCCGCCTGGGCAGCTGGGAAGCCGAGCCGGCCACCGGCCACAGCCACTGGTCGGCCGAGCTGTACCGCATCCTCGGCCTCCCGCCGGCCGTCGAAGGCCGCCTCGCCACGCTGGTCGCCGCCGTTCACCCGGACGACCGCAGCGCCCTCGAGCACGCCCTGGCGCAGGTGGAAGGCGGTCAGGACGGCGCCGAACTCGACGTCCGCCTGCCCGGCGCCGGCGGCGAAACGCGGACCCTCCACTTCACCATCGAAGCCACCCCCGGCGCCGACCGGCCGACGCTGCTCCGCGGCACCGTGCAGGACGTCACCGCCAACCGCGCCGCCGAAGCGCACATCCAGTACCTCGCCCACTACGACACCCTGACCGGCCTGCCCAACCGCATGCAATGGATCAGCCGCGCCGAGCAGGCCCTCGCCTTCGCGCGGCGCCACCAGATGCGGCTCGGCGTGCTGTTCCTCGACCTCGACAACTTCAAGACCATCAACGACACCCTCGGCCACCCGACCGGTGACCGCCTGCTGTCGGCGGTCGCCGCCCGGCTGTCCGAAACCCTGCGCGACGAGGACGTGCTGGCCCGCATCGGCGGCGACGAATTCGTCGTGCTGCTGCCCGAACTCGCCCGCGCCGACGACGCCGCCACCGTCGCCCGCAAGCTCATCGCCAGCCTGACCGCCCCGTTCCAGATCGACGGACAGGATCTCACCATCTCAACCAGCGTCGGCATCGCCCTCTATCCCGGCAACGGCGCCGACGTCGACACCCTGCTCAAACACGCCGACACGGCGATGTACGGCGCCAAGAACGAAGGCCGCAACGACTACCGCTTTTTCACGCCGGACATGAACAGCCGCGCCTACACCCGGCTGAAGCTCGAAAACGCCCTGCGCCGGGCCCTCGAGCGCGGCGAACTGGTGCTCGAATACCAGCCCCAGTGGGCGATGCCCGAGCAGCGCCTGATCGGCGTCGAGGCGCTGCTGCGCTGGAACCACCCGGAGCGCGGCCGCGTCCCCCCCGTCGAATTCATTCCGCTGGCCGAGGAAACCGGCCTGATCCACTCGATCGGCGACTGGGTGCTGCGCGAAGCCTGCCGCCAGCAGGCCGCCTGGCTGGCCGACGGCCTGCCGCCGCTGACGGTCGCGGTGAATATCTCGGCGCTGCAGTTCCGCAAGCCCGGTTTCCTCGCCCGGGTCCGCGAGATCATCACCCGCAGCGGCACCGCACCGGGGCATCTCGAACTGGAACTCACCGAAAGCGCACTGATGCAGCCGACCCGCGAGATCGAGGAGCAACTGGCCAGCCTGCGCAACATGGGCGTCGGCCTGGCGCTGGACGACTTCGGCACCGGCTACTCGAGCCTCTCCTACCTCAAGCGCCTGCCCCTCACGCATCTGAAGATCGACCGTTCCTTCGTCTGCGATCTGCCCGGCGACGCCGAAGACGCGGCGATCGCCGCCGCCACCCTGTCGATCGCCCGCGACCTCGGCCTGGCGGTGGTCGCCGAGGGGGTCGAAACCGAAGCCCAGCGCGACTTCCTGCTCGAACGCCAGTGCCGCGTGATGCAGGGTTTCCTGTTCGCCAGACCGCTGCCGGCCGACGAAATCACGATGTTGCTGCGGGACTCCGGCCAGCGCGTAGCGCCCCGCACCGACTACGCGCCCGACCTCACTCCTTGATGCCGAGGCGCTCCAGACGGTAGCGCAGGGAGCGGAAGGTCACGCCCAGCTGGCGTGCCGCGGCGGTGCGGTTGCCACCGGATTTCTCGAGCGCCTCCTCGATGGCGTGGCGTTCGACCTGATCCAGATAATCCTGCAGATCGGCGCTGCCCGGCGTCGCCGGCGTCGCGTGGTTTGCGTCGCCCATGTCGGCCGGATCGAGGAGCAGGTCGTCGGCCTCGATCATATTGCCGCTCGACAGGGCCAGCGCCCGTTCGAGGATGTTCTCCAGCTCGCGCACGTTGCCGGGGAAGGCATACCCCTTGAGCGCCGCCAGCGCGCCCTGGCTGAGATGCGCCACCGGCTGGCCCGACGCTTCCGCCAGCCGCCCGAGCAGGATTTCGGCCAGTTGCGGGATGTCCTCGCTGCGCTCGCGCAGGGCCGGCATGCGCAGCTCGATGACATTCAGACGGTAGAACAGATCCTGGCGGAAGCGCGCCGCCTCGACCATCGCCTTCAGATTCTGGTGGGTGGCGCTGAGAATGCGCACGTCCACCGCCGTCTCGACGGTGTCGCCGAGGCGGCGGAACTTCTTCTCCTGGATCGCCCGCAACAGCTTGACCTGCATCGGCAGCGGCAGGTCGCCGACCTCGTCGAGGAACAGCGTGCCGCCGTGGGCCGCCTGGAAGAAACCGTCGCGGTCGCTGTCGGCGCCGGTGAAAGCGCCCTTCCTCGCGCCGAAGAACTCGCTCTCCATCAGGTTTTCAGGGATCGCGCCGCAATTCACGGCGACGAAGGGCGCCGCCGCGCGCGGGCCGAGGTCGTGGATCATCCGCGCCGCGCGCTCCTTGCCGCTGCCCGACTCGCCCGAGATGAACACCGGCGCCTGGCTGCGGGCGAGCTTTTCGATCAGCGAACGAACCTGCACCATCGCCGGCGATTCGCCGGTCAGGCTGGAACTGTCCTTGCGGCCGCCGTCCTCGTCCTTCGACGGCACCGTGAATACCGACTTCACCAGGGCCCGCAGCTGGTCGATCGAAACCGGCTTGGAAAGGTAGTCGAACGCGCCGGCCTTGAGCGCCGTCACCGCGTTGTCCATGCTGCCGAAGGCGGTGATCACCGCCACCGGCAGATCGCGGACGTTCTCCGAAATGTAGCGCACCAGTTCGAGGCCGTCGCCGTCGGGCAGCCGCATGTCGGTGAGACACAGGCGGTAGCGCTTCTCGCCGAGCAGGCGGCGGGCGTCGGCGAGGGTTCCGGCGCCGTCGCTGGCCAGGCCCAGGCGCAGCAGGCTCAGTTCGAGCAGTTCGCGGATGTCGTCCTCGTCGTCGACGATGAGGACGTCCGGGCCGCCGGAGCGGGCACGTCTTTCGATCTGGGTCATGGTTTGATGCGTCCGATGATGCGGAAACGGGCGCCCGGCAGCGCGGCAAGCGACGGCGGGCTCACGCACAGCTCGAGCACCGCACCGTTGGCTTCGGCCAGTTCGCGGGAAATGTACAGCCCGAGACCGGTGCCCTTCGAGTGGGTGGTGAAGAACGGTTCAAAAATCTGTGCCCGCAGGTTTTCGGGAATCCCCGGACCGTCGTCGAACACATCCAGCGCCACGCGTCCATCATCCCGCAGCGCAGCATCGATTTTTACCGCAGCCGGCGCGCCGCTGCAATGCCGGCGCGCGTTGCCCACCAGATTCCACAGTATCTGCCGCAGATGGGTGCGGTCCATCGCCATCTCGAGGCCCGCCGGCACGCGGCTGACGACCACGCCGTGCGCCCCGCCGTCGGTGAGCTGGAACTCGTCGAGAAACTCGCCGACGAACTCCGCCAGCGGCAAGGCCTCCGGCAAAGCCTCGTCGCGCCGCCCAAGGGCCAGCACATCCGCCACCAGGCGGTCGATGCGCTGCGCGTTGTTGCCGATGATGCGGATCAGCCGGGCCTGCATCTCGCCACGCTTCTCCTCGCGCAGCAGCTCGGCAGCGTGGGACACCGACGCCAGCGGATTGCGGATTTCGTGGGCGATACTGGCGGTCAGGCGCCCCAGCGCG
>SSSX01000473.1 GCA_015657735.1 Zoogloeaceae bacterium | reverse complement strand
GCGGTGCAGAAGATCGAGTCGGTGCTCGGCGTGCGGGCCTTCGAAATCCAGGGCCGCAAGGCGGTGCTGACGCCCACCGGCCACATGCTGTACCGCCGGGCGCTGGCGCTGGTGGCCGAGGCCGGCGATCTGGAGCAGGCCGCGCGCCGGCTGTCGGCCGGCTGGGAGGCGGAGCTCGGGCTGGCGGTCGAGGTGTTGTTTCCGCCAGACCTGCTGATCGACGCCTTGGGCCGCTTCGGTGCCGATGCGCCGCGGACGCGGGTCGAAGTGATCGAGTCGGTGCTTGGCGGCACCGGTGAGGCGCTGCTCGGCGGCCAGGCCGAGATCGCCGTCACGCCGCATGTGCCGCCCGGTTTTCTCGGCCGGCCGCTGCTCACGGTGCGCCTCGTCGCCGTTGCGGCGCCCGCCCATCCGCTGCATCGACTCGGACGCCGGCTCGACGAGAAGGACCTGCGGCCGTGGCGCCACCTGCCGGTACGGGCTACCGGTTCGGTCCGCGACCGCCGCACGACGACGGTCGAGGTCGAGCAGCGGTGGACCTTCGGCAGCATGGCGATGTCGATCGCCGCGGCCCGCGCCGGGCATGGCTTCGCGTGGTATCCCGAGGCGCGCATCCGCCGCGAGCTGGAGGCCGGGCTGCTCAGGCCGCTGCCGCTGGGCGGCGCCGAGTTCCGCTTCATCGAGCTGTGTCTGGTCATCGCCGACCCGGATTTCGCCGGGCCGGGGGTGCGCCGGCTGGCCGAGGTGCTGGTCGAAGTCACCGCGCCGCTTCGTAGTACGATGACCGATCCCCAACACGACGGAGCGCCGCGATGACCGACCGCCAAGCCATCATTCCGAAGGGCATGGAAGCCGTTTACGACAAGATCCACTACGCGCCGGCGGTCCGCGTCGGCAACACGATCTACGTGTCGGGCCAGATCGGCCGCGACGACAACATGCAGCTCGTCGAGCCGCGCGAGGCGCAGATCGTCCAGGCCTTCGAAAATCTGAAGAAGGTGCTGGCCGCCGGCGGTGCGTCGATGGACGACATCGTCGATCTGACCAGCTTTCACACCGACATGCGCGATCTGGCGCTGTTCATGGAAGTCAAGGACCGCTACCTGACGCGCGACTTTCCGGCGTGGACGGCGATCGGTGCCGCCTCGCTGTGCGGCGTGCCGGGCTACATCGTCGAGATCAAGGCTGTCGCGGTGCTGCCGAGCTGATCCGCGCCAGCAGCGCGCAGCCGGCCCAGTAGAGCGCTGCCAGGAAGAGCCACGCTTCGAGGTAGAAAGGCCGCCACTGGGCGTCGCCCGACAGGGCCAGGCTCAGCGAGCCGGTCAGTTCGTAGAGGCTGACGACGGTGACCAGCGAGGTGTCCTTGAACAGCGCGATGGCGCTGTTGGCGAGCGACGGGGCGACCGCCCGCAAGACCTGCGGCAGCACGATCCAGCGCTGCGCCTGCCAGTGGCCGAACCCGAGAGCCGCGGCGGCGTCGAGCTGCCCCGGGCGGATCGCCTGCAGGCCGCCGCGGACGATTTCCGACAGGTAGGCGGCGGCGAACAGCACGATGGCGATCAGCACCCGCCACAGCATGTCCACCGCCACCCCGTCCGGAAAGAACAGCGGCAGCAGGAAGGACGCGACGAACAGCGCGGCGACCAGCGGAATGCCGCGCGCCAGTTCGACGTAGCCGGTGAGCAGGCCGCGCAGCACCGGCAGCGACGAGCGCCGCCCGTAGGCCACGGCGATGCCCAGCGGCAGTGCGCCGGCCATGCCGGCGGCGGTGAGGAGCAGGGTCAGCGGCAGGCCGCCCCACAGTTCGGTGGGCACCGCGGCGAGGCCGGCAAAACCGCCGCCGAGGAGCGCAATCGCCAGCAGCGGCGGCACCGCCAGCGCCGGCAGCACGGCGCGGCCTGGCAGCCAGCCGCGGGCGACGGCGAGCCAGCTGGCGGCGATCAGCGCGGCGGCGACGGCCGGCCGCCAGTTTTCATCGGCCGGATAGCGGCCGAGGAGGATGAAGCGGGCCTTTTCGGCGACCACCCCCCAGCAGGCGCCGCGATGGCCGAGGGCCGCGCAGGCGGCGGCGTCGGGGGCGAACTGCGCGTCGAGCAGCGCCCAGCGCAGCAGCGGCGGCAGCCACAGCGCGGCGGCCGCCACGACCAGCACGGTCAGCGTCAGGTTGAGCGGATCGCCGGCGAGGCGCTGGCGCAGCGTCGGCTTCATCGGAGGCTTCCGCGTGTCGTGGGCGTAGGCCGGGCGCACGGCAGGGCGCGGCCGCTCATGCGACGCCACCCCGCAGCACGCGCGCTTCGAGACGGTGGCTGAGCGCCGCGGCGGCGAGGGACAGCAGCAGGTAAACAGTGATCACGATGACCAGGCATTCGATGGCGCGGCCGGTCTGGTTGAGGCTGGTGCCGGCCACCGAGACGAGGTCGGGGTAGCCGATGGCGACCGCCAGCGAGGCGTTCTTGAACAGGTTGAGGAGCTGGCTGGTGACCGGCGGCAGCGCGGCGCGCCAGGCCTGCGGCAGCAGCACCAGGCGGAAGGCCTGACGCGGCGTCATGCCCAGCGCCAGCGCGGCGAGGCGCTGGCCGGCGGGCAGGGCGACGACGGCGGCGCGCAGGGTTTCGGCGATGTAGGCGGCGGAGTAGAGGGCAAGGCCGATCAGCATCGCCAGGTATTCGGGGGTCAGGCGGGCGCCGCCTTCGATGCCGAAGCCGGCCGCCACCGGAAGCTCGAAACCGGCTTCGCCCCACCACGGCAGGGCGAGGCCCGACTTGCTGAGCAGCACGCCGGGGGCCAGCGACAGCGCGGCGTCGGCGGGCGGCAGCAGGTCGGTGAGGATGAAATACCAGGCGAGCAGCTGGAGCAGCAGCGGCACGTTGCGGAAGGCGTTGACGTAGGCGCCGGCGAGGCCGCGGATCAGCGGATTGTCGCCGAGCCGGCCGAAGCCGGCCAGCACGCCGATGACGAGCGCCAGCGCCGCGCCCGGCACGGCCACGCGCAGGGTGTTGACCAGGCCGGCGGCGAAGGCGAGCACGGTCGGATCGCCGGCATCGACTGGCAGCAGGCTTTCACCGAGGGTGAAACCGGCCGGTTCGAGCAGGAAGTCGAAACCGCTGCGGATGCCCCGCTGCTGCAGGTGCGCGGCAGTCGTCATGGCGAGCACGGCGAGCAGCGCCGCGACGGCGACGACGATCAGCGCCTGCACGGCGCGGGAGGCGGCGGAGCCGGGGTGTCGGCCGGGCATCGGCATGTCGGCGCGGGCTCAGCGCAGCGGCAGGCCGTAGAGGATGCCGCCCTTGTTCCACTGCGCGTTGAGCCCGCGGGGCAGCTTGAGGGGCGAACCGGCGCCGACGTTGCGTTCGAAAATCTCGCCGTAGTTGCCGCCGGCCTTGACCGCTCGGGCGGCCCATTCGCGGTCGAGACCGAGGCTCTTGCCGAGGTCTTCGCCGACGCCGAGGAAACGCTGGACGGCCGGGTCGGAGGACGCTTTGAGGGCGTCCACCCGGGCCTGCGTGATGCCCAGCTCCTCGGCTTCGACCAGCGCGTGGATGACCCATTTGACGATCGCCAGCCATTCGTCGTCGCCGCGGCGCACGGCCGGGCCGAGGGGTTCTTTCGAGATGATCTCGGGCAGCACGAGGTAGTCGTCGGGGTTGGGCGCTTCCTTGGCGCGGATGAAGGCGAGCGCCGAGGCGTCGGTGGTGTAGGCCTGGCAGCGGCCGCTGAAGAAGGCCTTGATCGACGGTTCGAACTTGTCGAAGACGACCGGCTTGACCTTGATGCCCTGGGCGCGGAAGTAGTCGGAGAGGTTCTTCTCGGTGGTGGTGCCCGACTGGACGCAGATTTCGGCGTTCTTCAGCTGCTTCGCGCTGCTCACCTTCGATTTCCGGGCGACGAGGAAACCCTGGCCGTCGTAGTAGGTGACGGCGGTGAAGTGCAGGCCGAGGGCCGCGTCGCGGGTCAGGCTCCAGGTGGTGTTGCGGGACAGGATGTCGACTTCGCCGGACTGCAGGGCGGTGAAGCGCTGCTGGGAGGTGAGCGGCACCCAGCGCACCTTGCCGGCGTCGCCGAGCACTGCGGCGGCGATGGCGCGGCACACGTCGACGTCGAGCCCGCGCCACTGGCCCTGGCTGTCGGCGGCGGAGAAGCCGATGACGCCGGTGCTGACGCCGCAGGCGAGCTGGCCCCTGGCCTTGATGGCGTCGACAGTCTTGCCCGCGTGGGCGGGGGCGGCGACGGTGGCGAGGACGGCGGCGGTCAGGGTGAAGCTGCGGAGTCGGGACATGGCGGTGGACGCGAGGAGGCCGAAGCGCCGTAGCTTAGCGGGCTTCGGCCTCTTGTCGCAATGCAGCAGCGGGGGGTGCGGGTCAGCGCGGGAAGTACATCTTGTCCTTCTGCAGTTTGT
>SSSX01000472.1 GCA_015657735.1 Zoogloeaceae bacterium | reverse complement strand
TGGCCGGCGAACTCGGCCTCATCCCCACCGAGCAGGCCAGCACCGTGGCCGACACCTACCGGGAATACCGCCGCCTGCAACACGGCCTGCGCCTCAACAACCAGGCCTCCCGGGTCGACCGGGAACAGGTCGCCGAAGCCGCAGCGGGGGTGCAAGCCCTATGGCAGACCGTCTTCGGCACCGCCCGCTGAGCGGCCCGTGTGGAGGCGCATTCATTCGGCCACAGTCTCCGGTCAAAGGCAGGCCGTTGATCCAGAGCATGGGGGATCGAATGAACCTGATTTCCCCGGTTTGATGCGTCGTCTGACGATCCCTGCAGTCGCCCCCGCAGGGGCGACTCGTAGGGGCGACTTCAGAGGGTGTTGTAAAACACTTCTGCCCGCCGAACGTCACGCCACGGCCCGCGCCCCCGCGAATCCTCCGCCGCGGGGCGCGGATCGGCACCGGTCGTTGACTCTCCGGCGCATGGCTCGCCAAGGCCGCCAAAGCGCGTCGAGGAGGCGATTCAAAGCGCGAGAGGCCTCCCCAAACCGCCCCTGGCGGGCATACACCAAGGCCCGTCCGAGGTTGTAGGCCATCACATGCAGACGGAACTCCAGCCGTATGCGGCTCAAGCCGCGGCGGCGGAGTCGATTCAAGCCCTGACGCTCGCGCAGCGTCGAGAACACCGGTTCGACCATCGCCTTGCGTTGCGCGAACACCCGGCGCGCCTGCGGCTGCGCCATCACCTGGCGCATCGCCTCCTTGAGTTCCTGACCCACGCTGCGCTGAAGCGTGCGCTGCGCGGCCTGGGTGCATTGCGCTCGGCGCTCGCACGGGCCGCAGGCGGAGCCCTGGTATTGCACGTACGGGCGCACGCCCTTCTGCGGATCGCCCGCCGAGCGGCGGCACGGATACAGCCGTTCCTGGGCCGGGCAGAGGTAATAATCGCCTTCCTCCACGTAGCGGAAGTGGCGCAGCGCGAAGACACGGGGCGCCTCCTGGCTGCCAAGGGCGTCCTCGGCCTGCTCGGGGCACAGCAGGCTGATCTCTTTGTCCAGGGCGCACTCGAGCACCTCATAGGAGTTGAATCCCGCATCGAGCAGCAGTTCGGTGGTCACTGCGCCATCGAGCCGCCCCAGCGGTTCGGCCAGCGCCGCCTGCTCGCTCGTCGAATCCACCTCGGCATCGACCACCACCCGCGCCTCGTTGACGAGCACCGCCACCTGGTAGGCCGGGCGCACGCCCCGGCCGTTCTTCAGTTTGAGCACGCCCGCTTCCGGTTCGCCCGGCACCACCATCTTGGCTTTGGGGCGCTCGGCGAGCGCCGCGTGAGCCCGCTCGAGTTTGGCCAGCGCGCTCTGCTCCGGGCTGGGCGAGGCGGCCGGCGCCTCGGACTGCGCTTCCACCTGCGCACGCAACTGGGCCCGCTGCGCCTCCAGCGCTTCGCGCTTGATCAGGGCAAAGCGCGAACTCACGGCCTCCAGCACCGTCCCGTCACCCGCCAGCCGTCCCCGCCCCGAGTTCGTCCGCTTGAGCACCGCCTCCGTGATCGACGCGAACAACGGCCCGCTCAGCGCGGCCTCGTGGCGCACGATGAAACGCCCGAGAATCGAATGATCCGGCGTGATGCCGCCACCCACCCACATGCACTCCAGATCGCTGCGCGTGAAGCGCTCCAGCCCCCGCAGCGAACTGATCCCCCGCATCAGCCCGAACAGCACTACCCCCGCCATCAGCCAGGGGGCATAGCCGGGCCGGCCTGCCGGGCTGTACTGCGCCGTGAAGGCGTTCCAGTCCTGTTCGCTCAGGATCTCCCGCAGCACCAGCGCATCGCGCAACCCCATCCCATGCAGGTGCTCGTCCAGGCGCTGCATGCCGAAGCGGATCTCGCGCGGATCGGGATCCTCGAAACGAATCACCCGAGCCTCCTGGGCCCCCTTCGGCGGCACAAACCCCGGCGCCACCTCGAACCCATCGAAGCCCAACTGGGTTCCCCGCTGGATGCGCGTGACGCGGCGTTTGATTCTGTTCTGGCCCATGACGGTCCCGATGTCGTCGTTATCGGGACGATCGTAGCCTACGCGCATGAAGACGGGGGTTTTGCGACACCCTCTGAAGTCGCCCCTACAGGAGAGACCGTATCGACCGTCAGACGACGCGTCAAACGGAGGAAATGAGGTTCATTCGACCTCCGTGCGCCGGGTCATCGGCCTGCCTTTGATCGGCGTCCGCGGTCGAATGAATTGGCTATGTTCGCGTTAAATAATATGGAAAGCGCTTTCGCTTCGACAGGTAACGCTTGAGCTCTTGCTTGCGGGCTTTCCATTGCTTGGCGTTACATTGGCCGGGATTTCGCCCCGGCGGGCGACCTTCTTCTTTGCTTCGCCAAAGAAGAAGGCAAGAAAGGCGACCCGGCCACCCCGGTCATTCGCTGCGCGAATGACTCCCCTGCGCTGCTCCCAGCAGGCGGCCGGCGCGGAACTCGCCCTTCGGGCTCAAACAGCCGCGCCGGACTTCCCCGCCTGCTGGTGCGCTGCTCGGCGGGGCGGAACGGGCTTTTCGGAT
Organism: Zoogloeaceae bacterium; assembly: GCA_015657735.1. Classification (GTDB taxonomy): domain Bacteria; phylum Pseudomonadota; class Gammaproteobacteria; order Burkholderiales; family Rhodocyclaceae; genus Zoogloea. The sequence goes on along the minus strand of SSSX01000472.1, from coordinate 512 downwards.
ACACCGAGCCCCTGCGGAGATTGAGTCGGGCACTGGCCGTTGATCATCTGCATTTTCTTTTCCCTCTGGTGCGCCGAGTGGGTTCGGCAGGCGGAAAAAGGGCTGCGCTTGTCTGAGCCTGCTTCATTGCCGTGGGTGTGGATTCCCTGTTGCTGGCTGCGGCTACCTCGGGGCTGGCGGCGTCGTGCAAGCAAGGCGAACCCTACGCGGGGCCGGGTGGCGGGTATTGAGCCTCGGAGCGCTCGTGCCCTTCCGGGCTGGCTTTCCGGTGTTTGGCGTATCGTTGGCCGGGTCTCGGCCCGGCGGCCGACTGACTTTCTTGCGTCGCCAATAAAGTCAGCAACGAAGGCGACCCGGCCACCCCGGTCATTCGCTGCGCGAATGACTGCCCTGCGCTGCTCCCAGCAGGCGGCCGGCGCGGAACTCGCCCTTCGGGCTCAGACAGCCGCGCCGGAAGGCCCCGCCTGCTGGTGTGCTGCTCGGCGGGGCGGAACGGGCTTTTCGGATACACC
>SSSX01000471.1 GCA_015657735.1 Zoogloeaceae bacterium | reverse complement strand
GGCGCCGCCGGAACTGGCGTTGCCGACTTCCACCGAGATCACGACTTCATCGACGATGATGGGCATGGCGCAACCTTTCAGGCTTTGTCCACGGTGAAGTACTGGTAGGCGAGCTGCAGGCTCTCGACGACGATCGCGTTGTTGCCGGCGTTGAGGTCGGACACCGCCCATTTGACCGGCCAGGCGCCGACGAGGTGCCAGGTGACGAGGGGTTCGTGCTGTTCGTTGAGGAGCTTGACGTCGACGTTCTTCGGTTCGATGGCCAGGTTGTCGATGCTGTCACGGACCCATTCCCAGATTGCCGAATTCTTCAGCAGGCCGCGCTTGAGGACGAGGTCGGGGTATTTGACGCGCAGCGGGTAGCGCTGGATGTAGCGGTTTTCGCCGCCTTCCGGCATCTCCTCGGTGGCGACCTCGAAGGACAGGCCACCGACTTCGGTGAAGCGTACGTCGTCATCCACGGTCTGTTTTAGACCGAGGACTTCGACCTTGAAGTGAAACCCGACCGGCGGGGTGTACATCGCGCGGCTCCGGCTTGCTTACTCGTTCTGGACTTCGAGGCCTTCGTGGGCCAGTTCGATGGATTCGATGGCCACCTCGTTGCCGCTGGCCTTGAGCTGCGGACCCTCGACCTTGACCGGGAAGGCGTTGTGGATTTTCCAGACCATCACTGGCTCGTGGGCTTCGTTGAGCAGGCTGACGGTGAGATCGCGGCGTTCGACGGTGTTGAGCTTGATCGTCGACAGCCACTTGAAGAAGTCGTTGTCCGATTTGACGATGCCGCGCTTGAGGGTGACGTTGCTGAACTTGCGCAGCCCCGGCATCTTGATCGACGAGTATTCGGGGAAGGAGCCGTCGCGGTACTCGATGGCCTGGTTTTCCTGGGTCAGGCCGGTGACTTCGGAAAAGCCGATGCGGGTGCCGCCCCACTGGACGGTGAAGTGGAAGACGGGCAGGGGATACTGGGCAGGCATGTCGGTTCCTTTCGGTGTCTGGACACGGGCGGACCGGCGCCGACGGGCTTAGGCGCGGCCCGGCGACGGGGTCAGGACGTCTGCAGCTTGTGATAGAACTTGAGGATGATGAATTCCGCCGGGCGGACGACGGCCATGCCGATCTCCACGTACATGCGGCCTTCGAGGATGTCCTGGCTGCTCATCGTGGTGCCGAGGCCGCAGCGCACGAAGAAGGCTTCCTTCGTCGTCGCGCCGGCCAGCGCGCCTTCGCGCCATTTCTGGGTGAGGTAGCTCTCGATCATGCCGCGCACCTTGACCCAGGTGTTGGCGTCGTTGGGCTCGAAGACCGCCCAGTAGGTGGATTTCTTGACCGATTCCTCGACCATGTTGAAGAAGCGCCGCACCGACACGTAGCGCCATTCGTTGTCGTTGCCGGCCAGCGTGCGGGCGCCCCAGATCAGCGTGCCCTTGCCGACGAAGTGGCGGATGGCGTTGACCGACTTGCCGGCGGTGGGGTCGATGTTGAGGCGGTCGGTGTCGTCGGAGTCGAAGTAGTAGGTCGGTTCGATGACGCCGGTGAGGCTGACGTTGGCCGGGGCCTTCCAGACGCCGCGCTGGTTGTCCACGCGGGCGTACACGCCGGCCACCGCGCCGCCGGGCGGGCAGGCGGTGAGCAGGCCGTTCACGCCGCGCAGGATGGCGCGGTAGATGGCGAAATTGTCGGCCAGGAAGTCTTCGTGGTTCTTGCGCCAGCCGGCGGCTTCGGCGTCGAGGCGGGCCAGCGCGGTGCTGGCGGCGGCGAAGGTGGCGTGGATCGTCGGCAGCGCAGCGTCGAGCTGCTGGACGACGGTGGTGGCGCCGCCGGTCGGGATGGTGCCGGTGCCGGCCGCCGGTTCGCTGGCGCCGAAGATGGCGCCCCATTCGGCGGCCGACGGGTCGGAGCCGCTGTTCCACTGCACGGTGTAGCCGGCGTCGGCGGCGGCGAGTTCCTTCTCGACGGCGATCAGGCGGGTGTAGGCGGCTTTCAGCGAGCCGGCGATCTGGGCCTTGAGGAAGGCGATGAGGTCGGTATTGGTGAGCGGCGAGGCGCCGGTGAGGAGGCCGTCGATGGCGTCGGCGAGGCCGGCCACCGACGCGAACAGCGCCTGCAGCGTGGTTTCGCTCTTGCCGCCCTGGTAGTCGGTGAGGAGCTTGTCCTGGTGGGTGGCGAGGCTGCGCTGCGGGCTGGCGAGGCCGGCGAGGGTCGTCGCGATGAGTGCGCTGTCGGCCAGCACGGCGTCGAGCAGGGCCATGCGGGCGTTGAGTTCGGTGCTGCCCGAGATGTCGGAGAGGCGCACCGGGGCGCCGCCCTTGAAGAGTTTGCCGGCGATGTCGGCGTAGCCGACGTTCTTCGGGTAGTTGAGCTTCAGCCACGGGGCGTAGGCGGCGCCGTACTTGAGGTTGTTGATGCCGTTCTTGCCGCGGAAGCTGGCGATGGCGCTGTCGTGGTCGGTCTTGTTGGTGTAGTAGGCGGTGTCGAGGATGGCCACGCGGTCGCCGAGCTTGCCGCACTGGTCGAGGGCTTCCATCTGCACCGCGGCGAGGTCGTCGGCGCCGAGCGCGGCGGCGTCGGGGACGACCAGCATCGTCGGTTCATCGACCGCGGCGACAAAGCCGAGGCCGGTTTTGAGTGCGGCGGCGTCGGTGGCGTCGGCGTGCTTGCCGATCGACACGATGTGGCAGGGGCCGCCGCCGTTGTCGAAGAACAGGCGCAGGCTGTCGTAGAGATATTTGGTGTTGCCGGCGCCGAGCTGGGCGTCGACGAAGTTGTTGCCGTCGTCGAGGTTGATGCGGGTGAGGTCGAAGCGCGGCGCGGCGCCGAACAGGCTTTCGAATTCGAGCAGCGAGGTGACGCGGGTCGGGACGTTTTTCAGATCGCCGTCCACAACCCGGGTGGCCTTGGCGGTGTAGCCGACGAAGGCCGGAATGGCGGTTTCCACTTCCGCGACCGAAGGCGGAAACACCGAGATTTCTTCGACGTACACGTCGGGCGTGCGGGGTGTGCGCATGGCGGATTCGCTCCTCTAGGGTTTGGTCAGGTGGACGACGAACTGGGCGTCGCTGCGTTCGGCGCCGGGTTGCGGCAGGTTGCCGATGAGCACCTCGCCGTTGCGGTGCAGTTCGAAGCCGTGGGGGCCGCGGGCCCGGCGGGCGACGGCGGATTCGGCTTCGAAAAGCACGATCTTGCGGGTGCCGCCCGGATCGAGCAGGGCCGGGGCGAGCCGGCCGGGGCCGAACGGGGGCAGCACGCGCCGGAAGCTGACCGGGGCGCCGCGGCCGTCGTCGGCGGCGCCGTGGTCTTCGATGTGGATGCTGTCGAAGTCGGCATCGCTGGCCGGCTTGACGACGACGTAGTAGCGCAGCAGCTCGCTGCGGGCGGCCAGATCGAGCGTGAAGGCGTGCCCGGCGGCGACGTGGCCGGCGCTGGCGGTGAGGACCAGGAGGCCCCAGCAGCCGGCGCCGGCCAGGGTCGGCTCGACGAACAGGCGCCGGTCGGCGCTGTGGCCGTCGGCGGCGATCTCGGTGAGCCGGTATTCGCCGGCGCTGCGGCCCTCGCGGAAGGTCCATGACGCGTCGGTGGCGCCGAGGCGGGCGAGGGCCAGCTGGGCGCCGGCGGCGGTGACGCGCAGGTCGAGGGGCCGGGCGGCGAGGGTCGGCACGATCTGCGGCGCGGCGCCGTACAGTTCGACGCCGCGGGGAAGGGCGTCGAGGGCGTCGGCGGAGGTGTCGTTGGCGAACAGCGGCACCTCGCGCGGGCCGAGCGCCGACGGTGCGGTGTATTGGGCGAACCACGGGTCGCGCGGGGCGAGCCCGAAGATCAGCCGGCGGCCGCTGCAGGCGCCGACCGGCTGGTCGTCGTCGCCGATGGCGATCAGCACGTGCAGCACGCCGTCCCGCTCGCGGACGAGGGCGCGCATGTCGGCCAGCGTGTCGCGGGTGGCGGCCGGCACGGTGAAGGCGAGGTCGTCGCAGGGCCCGCCGCGGAAGTCGTGGCGGACGGTGACGGTGAACAGCGTGCGGTAGCGGATGTTCATCTGCCGCCCGCCCGGATGTGGATGTCGGTGATCGGCGCGCCGCTGGCGAGGGGCTCGAGGTCCTGCAGGAACAGCAGACGCAGGCGATAGACCACCGACGGCAGGTGCTTGGCGCCGAGGCAGGCCCACATCTGGTTGGTCTGCTCGGGGCCGTAGTTGACGAGTTCGAGGGCCAGGCGCTCGATGCCGGCCGGCATGGCCGGATGTTCGGCGGGGGTGAACAGCGGGTGGGCCTGGAAGTAGGACAGCACCAGGGCCAGCAGCCGCAGACCCTCGGTGTACTGCTCGAAATGGGCCGACACCAGCACGACGAGGTTGATGCCGAGCGGCGGCGGCAGGCTCACGTCGCGCCCGTCGACCATCACCCGCTGCGGCAGCTGGGCGCGGGTGCTGCGTTCTTCCTCGATCTGGAAGACGGTCAGGCACAGGCTGTTCTTGGTGATGACCCAGCTGCCCTTGTCGTCGGTCACCGGGCCGATCTCGAGTTCGCCGAAGCCCGCGCCGATGCGCCGGCCGAGATGGCTGTTGAATGCGTCCCTGAGAAACTTCAGTGCAACGTCGATCATCAATGCCCCCCGGGGCTTTCCGGCTGGCGGCGGCGATTCCGCCTATGCCGGAAGCAATATCATCTTAGGCTTCCGCTCCGGGGGGTGCGATTAAAAAAGCGGTGCGTTTCGGTGGGCGACCAGAGGTTTTGACTATGGCTGGCGCCGCTCAGCGGGTCAGGCGGGCACCGCGCTTGCGGGTGCCGACGCCGGCCACCGCGGCCAGCCCGCTGCTGCCGTGGGCGTGGCAGATCGCGCAGGCCAGCGCGTCGGCGGCGTCGGACGAGGGGCTGGCGTCGAGCGCCAGCAGGCGCTCGACCATGTGGCAGACCTGCTCCTTGGCCGCTTTGCCGTGGCCGACGACGGCCTGCTTGACTTGCAGCGCGGTGTACTCGGCTACCGGCAGGTCGCACGACACGGCGCCGCAGATCGCCGCGCCGCGGGCCTGGCCGAGGAGGAGCGTGGATTGCGGATTGACGTTGACGAAGACGATTTCCACCGCCACCTGGTCGGGCCGGTAGGTGGCGATCACCTCGCGGACGCCGTCGAGGATGATCTTGAGCCGCTCCGGCAGGCTGCCTTCGCCGCTCTTGATGCAGCCGCTGGCCACGTAGCGGAGCTGGCTGCCGAGGGTG
>SSSX01000470.1 GCA_015657735.1 Zoogloeaceae bacterium | reverse complement strand
GGATTTCGGCTGGCGCGGGCTGTTCAAGCTCGGCGGCCTGATTCCCCTCGCGCTGGGTGCGGTGCTGTTGTTCCGCCTTCCCGAATCCCCGCGCTTCCTGGCTCACCATCACGGGCGCTGGCCGGAGCTGACCGGGCTGCTCGGCCGCATGTCGCGTCCGGTCCCGGCCGACGCCAGCTTCTTCGACAGCCGCGAGCAGGACGTGGCCGAGGACGCAGGCATCCGCGCCTTGTTCCAGGGCGGACGGGCGCGCGACACCTTCGCGCTGTGGATCGCCTGCTTCGGCTGCCTGCTGGCGGTGTATAGCGCCTTCAGCTGGCTGCCGACGATGCTCGCCAGCGAAGGACTCGCCGCCAATGTGGCGGGTGCCGGCCTGACCGCCTACAACATCGGTGGAGCGCTCGGCGCGCTGCTGTGTGCCGCCGCCATCACGCGTTTCGGCTCGCGCTGGCCGCTGGCACTGTTCTGCACCGGCGGCGCGCTCAGCGCCTTCTGGCTGATGGGGCTGAATCCGAAGGAGAATACCGACCTGCTGATCTTCGGTGTCGGTGTGCACGGCCTCTTCGTCATGACGGTGCAGTGCATCATCTATTCGCTCTGCGCGAACGTCTATCCCACCAATGTGCGCGCCACCGGCACCGCCGCAACCCTGGCCATCGGCCGCATCGGCGCCATCCTGAGCGCGTTCGCCGGAGCGGCGGTGATCACGTCCGGAGGTGCGTCGGGCTACTTCTCCATGCTCGGCGGCGCCATGGTGGTCGTCCTGCTCGGCCTGTGGGCGGTCGGCAAGCAGATTCCGGGCGTGCGCCGGAACCGGCTGCCGTCGCCGGCGGAGGTGACGCGATGACGCGGCTCGGCGCATCACCCACAGCGGCGCAGTCCTCGCCATCCACCCACCCAACGCCCAGCCAGACCACCATGACCAGCGTTCATGCCGCCACCTACGCGCTCCTGCGCACGCATGGGCTGACGACGATCTTCGGCAATCCGGGTTCGAACGAGCTGCCCTTCCTGAAGAACTTTCCGGCCGATTTCCGCTACGTGCTCGGGCTCCACGAGGGGGTCGTGCTGGGCATGGCCGACGGTTTTGCCCAGGCGAGCCGCCGCCCCGCGTTTGTTAACCTGCACGCCGCCGCCGGCACCGGCAACGCGATGGGCGCGATGACGAATGCGATCGCCTCCCATTCGCCGCTGGTCATCACGGCCGGGCAGCAGGTGCGCGGCATGATCGGTCTGGAGCCGATGCTGACCAACGTCGACGCCAGCCTCCTGCCCCGGCCGCTGGTCAAGTGGAGCTACGAACCGGCCAGCCCGCAGGACGTTCCGCGCGCCTTGAGCCAGGCGATCCATCTGGCTTCGCTGCCGCCCAACGGCCCGGTGTACCTGTCGATTCCCTACGACGACTGGGATGCCCCGGCGGCGTCGCAAACCGGGCTGCTGTCGGCGCGCAGCGTCAGCGGCGAAACCGTGCCGACGCCGCCGGTGATCGACGAGCTGGTCGCCCGCCTCGCCAGTGCCCGCAATCCGGTGCTGATCCTCGGGCCCGACGTCGATGCCGCCGCCGCGCAACCGGCAGCGATCTTGCTGGCCGAAAGACAGCAGCTCCCCGTCTGGGCCGCACCGTCGTCGGCGCGCTGCCCGTTTCCGACACGCCACGCGTTCTTCCAGGGCATCCTGCCCGCCGGGATGGCCTCGATAGCCCGCCTGCTGGAAGGCCACGATCTGATCCTGGTGATCGGCGCGCCGGTGTTCCGCTACCACCAGTTCGAGCCGGGACGTTTCATTCCCGACGGCGCAACGGTATTCAACATCACCTGCGATCCGCAGGACGCCGCCCGCGCGCCGGTTGGCAACGCCATCGTGGCCGACATCGGCAAGACGCTCGAAATGCTGGCGCTGGCATCCCCGTTTGCCGACCGTGCGCCGCCGCACGCGCGCCCGCAGCCGGCCCGCGACTATCCCACCAAACCGGGCGCCCTGCTGCCTCAGGAAGTCTTCGACATCCTGGCGGACACCGCGCCGTCCGATGCGATCTACGTGAATGAGTCGACGTCGACGACTGGGATTCTCTGGGAGCGGCTGCCGCTGCGCGAACCCGGCAGCTACTACTTTCCGGCCGCCGGCGGGCTGGGCTTCGGCATCCCGGTTGCGCTCGGCGTCCAGCTGGCGTGCCCGGACCGCCGGGTCATCGGCGTGATCGGCGACGGGTCGGCCAACTTCTCGATCACCGGGCTGTGGACGGCGGCGCAGGAACGCATCCCGGCGATTTTCGTGATTCTCAACAACGGCACGTACGGCGCCCTGCGCTGGTTCGCCGGCGTTCTGGATGTGAAGGACGTGCCCGGGCTCGACGTGCCGGGCATCGACTTCTGCGCGCTGGCACAAGGCTACGGCGTGCGCGGCGTACGCGCCGCCACCGCACAGGCCTTCCGGGACGCTTTGACCGAAGCCCTGGCCGGCCAGGAACCCGTGCTGATCGAAGTCCTCACCCACGCCTGACGGGCCGGTGGGCGCCCGGGATGGGCGACGAATCAACGATAACTCAGGAGACACAGATGAACGACATCGCATTCAAGGAAAGCGGCGTGGCCTGGCTTCAAGAATCCGAATGGGCCGAAAGCGTATTTGCCGGCGACTGGGAGCGCAGCGGCAATCAGGCGGAAATCGTCGAGCCGGCGACCGGCGAAGTCCTCAGCCGGATCGGCACGGTTGCCGGCGGCGACGTGGCGCGCTTCTGCGCCACCGGACGCGGCGCCCAGCGCGCCTGGGCCAAGCTGCACTTCGAGGAGCGCGCCCGGATTCTGCACAAGGCGGCGGAACTCGGCGAGACGCATTTCGCCGAACTGGCCCGATGGATCGTGCGCGAAAGCGGCTCGGCCCAGGCGAAGGCCGAGTTCGAACTCTCGATCACCATTCGAAGCCTGCGCGAAGCGGCGGCGATGCCGTCGCAAGCGCAGGGTCTGATCCTCCCCAGTAGTGCCGGGCGCCTCAGCCTGTGTCGACGCGTGCCGCTCGGGGTGATCGGGGTCATCTCGCCGTTCAATTTCCCGCTCTATCTCGGCATGCGCGCCGTCGCCCCGGCGCTGGCCGTCGGCAACGCCGTGGTGCTCAAGCCCGATCCGCGCACCTCGATCAGTGGCGGCGTGATCATTGCCAAGCTGCTTGCCGGGGCCGGACTGCCCGGCGGCGTATTGCATGTCCTGCCTGGCGGGGGCGACGTGGGTGCCGCGCTGTGTCGCGATCCGAACGTGGCGATGATCGCCTTCACCGGCTCGACCCCGGCCGGGCGCAAGGTCGGAGAACTGGCCGGTGCCAACCTGAAGAAGGTTTCGCTCGAGCTCGGGGGCAAGAACACGCTGATCGTGCTCGACGACGCCGACATCGACGTTGCCGTGTCGAACGCCGCGTGGGGCGCCTACCTGCACCAAGGCCAGATCTGCATGGCGACGGGGCGCATCCTGGTGCAGCAGCGCATCGCCGGCGAGTTCACCCGGCGGCTGGCCGCCAAAGCGAAGCAGCTGAGCGTTGGAAACCCGGCGACCGAGCCCGTCATGCTCGGCCCGCTGATCAACGCCGCGCAGCTTCGCGGCGTTCAGGACATCGTCGATCGCTCCGTTGCAGCCGGGGCCCGGCTCGAGGCAGGCGGACGTCACGACGGCCTGTTCTACGCGCCGACCGTGCTGAGCGGCGTCGTGCCCGGCATGCCGGCATTCGAGGAGGAAATCTTCGGGCCGGTCGCCTGCATCACCCCCTTCGACACCGACGCCGAAGCGGTGGCGCTGGCCAACCAGACGGAGTACGGCCTGGCGGCCGGCGTGATCTCGAATTCCGTCGGGCGGGCCTTGGAGCTCGGCAACCAGCTGCGGACCGGCCTTCTGCACATCAACGATCAGACGGTGGCGGATGACGTGGTCAATCCCTTCGGGGGAACCGGCGCCTCCGGCAACGGAACGAGCATCGGCGGCCCGGCCAACTGGGAGGAGTTTACCCAGTGGCAATGGGTGACCATCCGCGGCTCCGCAACCCCTTATCCGCTGTGAGCAGCGTGCTTATCGGAGCGAGACCATGGCTTCCCTGAAACTGAATGTTGACGATTATCGCCGCGCCGCGAAAAGAGCCTTGCCGCGCTTCGTCTTCGACTACGTCGACGGCGGCGCGGAGCGCGGCGAGTGCCTGCGACGCAACCGCAGCGATCTCGATCAACTCGCGCTGCTGCCGCGGGTGCTCCGGGATACCTCGCAGCTCGATACCCGCATCGAGGTGTTCGGGCAGACCTGGCGGCGTCCTTTCGCCGTCGCGCCGATGGGTTTCAACGGTTTGACCCGTCCCGCGGGCGATCTGCTGCTGGCCCGCGCCGCGGCCACATGCGGCATCCCGTTCGTGCTGTCGACAGCGTCGAACTCAAGGCTCGAGGCCGTGGCCCAGTCCAACTCGCCGCTGAACTGGATGCAGATTTATCTGATGCGCGAACGCAGCATCGCCGAGCAGATCGTCCGCCGCGCCCGCGGTGCCAACTACGGGGCCCTCGTCCTGACAGTCGACGTGCCGGTCAGCGGCTATCGCGAGCGGGATGTCCGCAATGGCTTTCGCCTGCCGTTCAGGCCGTCGCCGGCAACCCTGCTCAATCTGGCGCTCCACCCCGGTTGGCTGATGCGCTTTGTGGCCAGCGGCATGCCGTCCTTCGTCAACCTGGCGGAGGAGGAGGGCGCCGACACCCTGAAGTTGCAGGCGGCGCTGCTCAGTCGCGAGATGGACCGCAGCCTGACCTGGGAAATCGTGGCCTGGCTGCGGCGCCTGTGGGACGGCCCGCTGCTGATCAAGGGCGTGCTGCATCCGGAGGATGCCTCAAAGGCCTGTGCGGCCGGCGTGGATGGGCTGATCGTCTCCAACCACGGCGGCCGTCAGCTCGATGGTGCGATTTCGGCCATCGGCGCCTTGAATGGCGTCCTTCAGGCCGTCGACGGACGCATCCCGGTGTTCGCCGACAGCGGTTTTCGCAGCGGGCTGGACATCGCCAAAGCGCTTGCGCTGGGGGCGAAGGGCGTCTTCATCGGGCGTCCCGTGCTCTACGGACTTGCCACCGGAGGGGCGCAGGGCGCGACGTCCGTTCTCGAATTGATCGGAACCGAGCTTGAACGCGCGATGACCCTGGCCGGCGCACACGATGTCGCCGCCCTGAACCGGGAACTCCTGCGCAGCGCGTCCCTGCGTCTGCATCACGACATTCACGAGGATTGAATTCATGAACAAAGAAAAAGTAGCCGACTGCGTCGTCGAGCGCGTCGTCGCCCGTTCGGTGATGGTGCCGCTTGAATACCCGGTCAAGACCAGCGTCGGCACGGTGGCCGCATCGCCACTCGTGCTCATCGATCTGCATCTCGGCAATGGCATCGTCGGTCATTCGTACGTCTTCACCTACACGCCGCTGGCACTCGAGAGCACGCGCGTTCTCGCGAACTCGCTCGGCACGGTCTTGTGTGGTCAGGCGCTGGCGCCCTTCGAGTTCGACAGGTTGTTGTCCAGTCGCTTGCGTTTGATCGGCCGCAGCGGCATCGCGATGATGGTCTGTGCAGGGCTGGACATGGCGGCGTGGGATGCGCTGGCGAAGGCTCACGAGCTTCCGCTGGCATCCTTGCTCGGCGGTACGGTCAAGCCCATTCCGGCCTATGACAGTCACAGCATGGACGGCGAAACGGTGGGTCTCCTCCGCGCTGAAAGGGCCGTCGACGCCGGGTTCAAGGCCATCAAGATCAAGATCGGCTACAAGGATCTGCGCGACGATTGCCACATCATCGAAACCATCAAGAGG
>SSSX01000469.1 GCA_015657735.1 Zoogloeaceae bacterium | reverse complement strand
TGGCGTATCGATTCGTGATCGGGCAGGTATTTCTTAAGCTGGCGGCGCATCCCCGTATTATTGCAGCATGCGCCTGAATATTCTCGCCTTCGCCGCCGGCGTCCTGTGCTTGCAGATGCAGGCGCAATTGCCCGACTGGCGAGGCTGGGCGCTGGCCGGCCTGGGCCTGACGCTGGCTGGGCGTTACCTGCCTTCCTGGCTCGGTCGCGGCCTGCTTGCCGTTGGCTGCCTGGCCCTCGGGGTGGCCTGGGCCGGTTGGCGGGCCGAGGTCCGGCTGGCCGATGAATTGCCGCTGGCCGGCGAGGGGCAGGATGTCGCGGTGGTCGGCGTCGTCGCCAGCCTGCCGCAGGATTTCAGCCATGGCACCCGCTTCGAATTTGACGTGAATTTGCCGTCGACCGCAGCAGTCGGCGTGCCGCGCCGCGTCATGCTCTCTTGGTACCAGGGGCGGCGCGATGACGAGCAGTTCGTGCGCCAGCCGGTGCGCCCGGGCGAGCGCTGGCAGTTCACGGTCCGCCTGAAGCGCCCGCACGGCAATGCCAATCCCGGCGGCTTCGACTACGAGGCCTGGCTGCTCGAACGCAACATCCGGGCGACCGGCTACATCCGCCCGGCGCCGGCCCGCCGCCTGGACGCCATGGTCTGGCAGCCGGCCTACGTCGTCGACCGCCTGCGCCACGCGGTGCGCGACGCCTTCGCCGGCCAGCTGCCGGCCGCCGAATATCCGTGGGCCGGCGTCCTGGTCGCCCTGGCCGTCGGCGACCAGAAGGCGATCAACGGCGAACTGTGGGCCACCTTCAACCGCACCGGTACGACCCACCTGATGAGCATTTCCGGCATGCACGTGACGATGGTGGCGGCCCTCTTTGGCTGGCTGGTCTCCCTGGTCTGGCGCCGGGTGCCGTGGCTGATGCGCCGCCTGCCTGCCCAGAAGGCGGGGCTGCTGGCCGGCTGCGCGGCGGCCTTCGGCTACGCCTGGCTGGCCGGCTTCGGTGTGCCGGCCCAGCGCACCCTGGCCATGCTGCTGGTCGCCGCGGCGGCCATGCTCTCGGGGCGGCTGGTGGCGCCCAGTCGCATCCTGGCGCTGGCCTTGCTGGTCGTGCTGGTGGTCGATCCGTGGGCGGTGCTGGCCGCC
>SSSX01000468.1 GCA_015657735.1 Zoogloeaceae bacterium | reverse complement strand
GTCGGTGTAGTGCGCGTCGACCAGTTTCTTGACCATCGCCGCGTAGTCGTCGATCAGTTCGGGCGCGATGCTGAAGCGGTCGTAGTTGACGATCGCGCCGACCTTGCCGCCGATCGCCGCGAGCCGGCTTTCGACGGCGTCGCGGAGGCGCTCGATGTCGGCCTGGCTGCGGATCGACAGGCCCTCGAAATTCACGAAGAACAGCCGGCCCGCCGGGTCGTAGGCGAGGCGTTGATCCAGCGGTATCGCCAGCAGGTCGGCGCGCAGCTGCATCGGGCCGTCGGCGAAGATGCGGGCGTCCATCAAGGCGGGCGCGGCGGGGATCTGCGGGCGGAAGGCCATTTTCGCCAGGATGTCGCGTTCGATGTCGATGCCCGGCGCCACCTCGATCAGTTCCAGGCCCGCCGGGGTGAGCCGGAACACGCAGCGCTCGGTGATGTACAGCACCGGGGTGCCGCGGCGCACGGCCTGGGCGCCGCTGAAGGTGCGATGCTCGACCTGCTCGACGAACTTGTGCGCGCGGCCGTCATTGACGAGCACGAGGCGGCCGGCTTCGATGGCGATTTCCAGATTGCCGGCGGTGAAGGTGCCGACGAAAACCACCTTCTTGGCGTTCTGGCTGATGTTGATGAAGCCGCCGGCGCCGGCCAGCCGCGGGCCGAAGCGCGACACGTTGAGATTGCCCTCGCGGTCGGCCTGGGCCAGCCCGAGGAAGGCGATGTCGAGCCCGCCGCCGTCGTAGAAGTCGAACTGGCTGGGCTGGTCGATGATGGCCTGGGTGTTGACCGCGGCGCCGAAATTCAGGCCGCCGGCGGGAATGCCGCCGATCACGCCGGGTTCGGCCGTCATCGTCATCAGGTCGATGATTTTTTCCTCGGCCGCCACCGCGGCGACGCCTTCCGGCATGCCGATGCCCAGATTCACCACGGCGTTGGCGCGCAGTTCGAGGGCGGCGCGGCGGGCGATGATCTTGCGCTCGTCCATGGCCATCGGCGCCACCGCCGACATCGGCACCCGCAGCTCGCCGGCGAAGGCCGGGCTGTAGGTTTCGATGAAGGTCTGCATGTGGTATTCGGGCTTTTCGGCGACCACCACGCAATTGACGAAAACGCCCGGGATCTTGACCTGCCGCGGGTTGAGCGAGCCCCGTTCGGCGATGCGCTCGACCTGCGCGATGACGATCCCGCCCGAGTTGTGGGCGGCCATCGCGATGGCCTGGGCTTCGAGGGTCAGGGCCTCCTTTTCCATCGTGATGTTGCCGTCGGGGTCGGCGGTGGTGCCGCGGATGATGCCGACGTGGATCGGGAAGGCCCTGTAGAAAAGGTATTCCTCGCCGTCGATGTCCATCAGGCGGACCAGATCGGCGGTGGTCCGTTCGTTCAGCTTGCCGCCGCCGAAGCGCGGGTCGACGAAGGTGCCGAGCCCGACCCGGGTCAGGGTGCCGGGCTTGCCGGCGGCGATGTCGCGGAAGAGGTGCGAGATGACGCCCTGCGGCAGGTTGTAGGCTTCGATGCGGTTGGCCACCGCGAGCTGCTGCAGGCGCGGCACCAAGCCCCAGTGGCCGCCGACGACGCGGGCGACGAGGCCGTCGTGGCCGAGGTGGTTGAGGCCCTTGTCCTTGCCGTCGCCCTGGCCGCCGGCATACACCAGCGTCAGGTTGCGGGGGGCGCCGAGGCCGTGCACGTCCTGGCCTTCGTTCTCGAGGTACAGCGCTTCGAGGGCGACGGCGATGTTTTCCGGAAAGCCGATGCCGACGAAGCCGCCGGTGGCGACGGTGTTGCCGTCACGGATCAGGCGCACGGCTTCGCGGGCGGTGACGATTTTGCCGTTCTCGGTGTTCGGCACGGCGGCGGCGAGATTCTGGCTGGTGTCCATGGTGATGTTCCCTGTGCCTGGAGATCCGCCCGCCTCAGACGAGGCCGGTGAGGTAGTAGGTGGCGATGACGACGAAGACGGCGCTGGTCTTGATCGCGGTGATGGCGAAGATGTCGCGGTAGGACACCTTGTGGGTCAGGCCGGTGACGGCCAGCAGCGTGATGACGGCGCCGTTGTGGGGCAGGGTGTCCATGCCGCCGGAGGCCATCGAGGCGACGCGGTGCAGGACTTCCAGCGGAATGCCGGCGGTGTTGGCGGCGCTGATGAAGGTTTCGGACATGGCGGCCAGCGCGATGCCCATGCCGCCCGACGCCGAGCCGGTGATGCCGGCCAGGGTGGTCACGGTGATCGCCTCGTTGACCAGCGGGTTGGGGATCACCTTGAGCGCGTCGGCCACCACCAGGAAGCCCGGCAGCGCGGCGATGACGGCACCGAAACCGTATTCCGAGGCGGTGTTCATCGAGGCCAGGAGGGCGCCGCCGACGGCCGCCTTCGACCCTTCGGCGAAACGCGCGGTGACGGTTTTCCAGGCGAACACCATGACGGTCAGGATGCCGACCAGCAGCGCCCCTTCGACCGCCCAGATGGCGGCGATCTTGGAGGTTTCCTGGACCACCGGGCTGACCTTGCCGATCACCGCCGGGATGAAGGAATGGCTCTTGCCGTAGAGCTGCGGGATGAGGTCGGTGAACAGCTTGTTGGTGATGCCGACCAGCACCAGCGGCAGGATCGCGATGAAGGGGTTGGCGAGCTTTTCGGTCTCGTCGAAGGGCGCCGGCTCGTTGACCAGCTCGGTGCCGTAGCCTTCACCGGCAGCCTTGGCGGAACGGCGGCGCCACTCGAGGTAGGCCATGCCGACGAAGAAGATGAACAGCGTGCCGATGATGCCGAGGGTCGGCGCGGCGTAGATGTTGGTCTTGAAGAAGGTGGTCGGGATGACGTTCTGGATCTGCGGCGTGCCAGGCAGCGAATCCATCGTGAACGAGAAGGCGCCGAGGGCGATGGTGCCGGGAATCAGGCGCTTCGGAATGCCACCCTGGCGGAACATCTCGGCGGCGAACGGATAGACCGCGAAGACCACCACGAACAGCGACACGCCGCCGTAGGTGAGCAGGGCGCACACCAGCACGATCGACAGCATGGCCCGCTCGGCGCCGACCAGCTTGATCACCGACGAGACGATGGCCTTCGAGAAGCCGGAGAGCTCGATGACCTTGCCGAAGATCGCGCCGAGCAGGAAGACGGGGAAGTAGTTCTTGACGAAGCCGACCATCTTGTCCATGAACAGGCCGGTGAACATCGGGGCCACCAGGGTCGGGTCGGTGAGCAGCACGGCGCCCATTGCGGCGACGGGGGCGAACAGGATGACGCTGTAGCCCCGGTACGCGATGAACATCAGAAAGCATAGCGAGGCGAGTACGATCAGGAATGACATGTTGCGGTTCTCCTCCGGTTGTGGGTATTGCCGGTGAGGTATGGCAGGAACCGTGCCAGAATTTTCGCCGCTGTTTTTTAAGGATTTTTTGTGCTGGCGAGGCGCCGCCTGTCCGCCCGTCCGGGCAGATTGTCAGGCGTGGCGGACACTCGCGGTGGCGGAGCCGCGTTCAGGAGTTGCCGGGCGAGGCGATGCCCAGCGCCGCGATCTTCTCGTACAGCGAGGCGCGCGAGATGCCGAGGCTGCGGGCGGCCTGCGCCTTGTTGCCGCCGGCGGCGATGATGGCCTCGGCGATCGCGCTGCGCTCGGCGTCCTGCTGGACCTGCTCGAGGGTGCGGGCGGTGGCCGGGGCG
>SSSX01000063.1 GCA_015657735.1 Zoogloeaceae bacterium | reverse complement strand
CTGTTCATCGTGCTGGTCATGTTCGAAGGGCTGCCGCTGCTGCAGGTCCGCCAGCCGTGGCGCGGGCTGCTGCTCAGCGCGCTGGCCGGGGTGCTGGCGGTGCCGTGCTTCCTGCTCTACCACGCGGTGGCGGCGAGTTCGTTCGGGCTGGCGCTCGGTCGCGCCACCTACGACATGGAGCTGTGGATCAGTTCGGCGATGCTCGCCGTGACGTTTCCGATGATGGTGCTGTACGCCAACTACCTGCAGTTCTGGCCGCTGCGCGCGCCGCAGGCCGAAACCGGGAGGCCGTCATGAGCCCGCCGCGCGCCGGCAAGGTGGTCGAGCGGGCGGACGTCGTCGCCCACTTTCGTGACGGCATGCGCGTCATGTTCGGCGGATTCATGGGGGTCGGCACGCCAGCCGGGCTGGTGGACGCGCTGATGCGCAGCGGGGTCGGGCAACTGACGCTGATCGGCAACGACACGGCGTTTCCGGAAACCGGCGTCGGCCCGCTGATCAGCGTCGGGCAGGCGGCACGGGTCATCGTCTCCCACATCGGCACCAATCCGGTGACGGGCAGGAAGATGATCGCCGGCGAACTGGACGTCGAGCTGATTCCCCAGGGCACGCTGGCCGAGCGCGTCCGCTGCGGCGGCGCCGGGCTGGGCGGCGTGCTGACGCCGACCGGCGTCGGGACGGTCGTCGAGGCCGGCAAGAGCAAGCTGGTGCTGGACGGGCGGGAATACCTGCTCGAACTGCCGCTGCGCGCCGACGTGGCCATCCTCAAGGCCCGCAAGGCCGATCGCGCCGGCAATCTGGTCTATGAACGGGCCGCCCGCAATTTCAATCCGCTGATGGCAATGGCCGCCGACCTCGTCATCGTCGAGGCCGACGAACTGGTCGATACCGGCGACATCGATCCCGATCAGGTCATGACCCCGGCAGCGCTGGTCGACCTGATCGTCGTGGCCGCGAAGGAGTGAAGGTGATGAACGCCAAGGAACGGATCGCCCGCCGGATCGGGCGCGAATTCAGGAGTGGTCATGTCGTCAATCTCGGCATCGGCCTGCCGACATTGGTGCCGCGTTACCTGCCCGAAGGGATCGACATCACGCTGCAATCGGAGAACGGCTTTCTCGGGCTCGGCCCGCTGGTCGGGGAGCCGCGGCCGGGGGTGGTCAATGCCGGCGGTCAGCCTTGCGGATTGATTTCGGGCGCGGCGTTCTTCGACAGCGCCATGTCGTTTGCGCTGATCCGCGGCGGCCACGTGGATATCACGGTGCTCGGCGGGCTGCAGGTCGACGAGGAAGGCAGCCTCGCCAACTGGATGGTCCCCGGCAAGATGGTGCCGGGCATGGGCGGGGCGATGGATCTGGTGACGGGCGCCCGAAAGGTCATCGTGGCGATGGAGCACTGCACCCGGGATGGCGAGCCGCGCCTGGTGGAGCGCTGTTCGCTGCCGCTCACCGCCAGGGCGCGCGTGTCGATGGTGGTGACCGAGCTGGCGGTGTTCACCATCAGCCACGGTGAGTTCGTGCTGCAGGAACTGGCGCCCGACGTGGCTGTGGACGAACTCCGCAGGAAAACCCAAGCGCGATTCCTGGTTTCACCGGACCTGCGTGCGATGCCGCTGTGAGGCCGGATCGGCCGGCTGGCGCAGCGATCGCCTAATTGACCTGTGGAGAGAGTTGAAAGCTCATTGAGTAACTGAAGCGCGAGCCCGGGTGCAGGCCGCTCGTCACCTCGATCACCGTGTCCTTGACGTAATAGGTGCGCAGGATGCGCAAGCCCGGCGAGCCGCTGGGGACGCCCAGGGTGTCGGCCTGACTGCCTTCGATGAGAACCCCCTGAATTTCCTGGTCGACCCGCGTCACCTTGATTCCGTAGGTGGCCTCGATCAGGGAATAGAGGGGCCGCTCGAGCGGCTTGGAGAGCGCCGGCAACTGGTCGTACTTGGCATCGACGTACATGTCGACCAGCGCGATGGCCTGATGATCGTCGTCTTCGCGATAGCGGACGCCCGTCAGGTGCCGCCAGTTGTGCTCGAGCGGGCAGTGCAGCAGCGCGGCAAGTTTGCCGTCGGCCCGGACGAGCGTGCTGTGGGTGAGGTTGATGCGGGTGCCTTCCGCATATTTGACCAGATCCGCCAGGGTGCTCATCGACTGCGTGTAATGAGTCTGCGGTTGATCGGCAACGATTTTCGTGCCGACGCCGGCCTGCCGGGTGACGAG
>SSSX01000467.1 GCA_015657735.1 Zoogloeaceae bacterium | reverse complement strand
CGTGTCGGTGTGAATGGCAACCTGCACGTCCATCTCGTCGGCCACCGACAGGCAGCAGTCGATGGCGGCGGGCGTCGTGCCCCAGTCCTCGTGCAGCTTGAGGCCGATGGCGCCGGCCTCGACCTGCTCGACGAGCGCCTCCGGCAGGCTGGCGTTGCCCTTGCCGAGAAAGCCGAGATTCATCGGAAAGGCCTCGGCCGCCTCCAGCATGCGGTGGATGTGCCACGGCCCCGGCGTGCAGGTGGTGGCGTAGGTGCCGGTGGCCGGGCCGGTGCCGCCGCCGATCATCGTGGTGACGCCTGCATAAAGCGCCTCCTCGATCTGCTGCGGGCAGATGAAGTGGATGTGGCTGTCGATGCCGCCGGCGGTGACGATCATGCCTTCGCCGGCGATGACCTCGGTGCCGGGGCCGATCACGATGCCGACGCCGGGCTGGATGTCGGGATTGCCGGCCTTGCCGATGGCGGCGATGCGGCCGTCCTTGAGCCCGATGTCGGCCTTGACGATGCCGGCCACCGCATCGACGATCAGCGCGTTGGTGATGACGGTATCGGCGGTGTCGGCCGACACGCGCTGGCTCTGCCCCATGCCGTCGCGGATGACCTTGCCGCCGCCGAACTTCACTTCCTCGCCGTAGCGCGTGTGGTCCTTCTCGACCTCAATGATCAGCCCGGTATCGGCCAGGCGCAGGCGGTCGCCGGTGGTGGGGCCGAACATCTCGGCATAGGCCTGACGGGAAATCCGGTTGGCCATCACAGCGCTCCCTGAATCAGGCCGCGGAAACCGTAAACCTTGCGTTCGCCGGCCAGCGCGACCAGCTGCACGGTGCGCGTCTGGCCCGGCTCGAAGCGCACCGCGGTGCCGGCGGCGATATCGAGGCGGTAGCCGCGCGCCGCCTCGCGGTCGAAGGACAGGCCGGCGTTGGTTTCGTAGAAGTGGTAATGCGAGCCGACCTGGACCGGGCGGTCGCCGGTGTTGGCCACCACCAGCGTGACGGTCGGGCGGCCGGCGTTGAGTTCGAGTTCGCCGGGTTCGGCGAGGAGTTCTCCGGGGATCATGTCAGCGCCTCAGACGATGGGGTTATGCACGGTGACCAGCTTGGTGCCGTCCGGGAAGGTGGCCTCGACCTGGATTTCCGGAATCAGCTCGGCGATGCCGTCCATCACGTCGGCACGGGTCAGCACCTGCGTGCCGGCGTGCATCAGCTCGGCCACCGTGCGGCCTTCGCGCGCGCCTTCCATGATCGCGCAGGTGATCAGCGCGACGGCTTCCGGGTAGTTGAGCTTGAGGCCCTTCGCCTTGCGCCGCTCGGCGAGCAGGCCGGCGGTGAAGATGAGCAGCTTGTCTTTTTCTCGCGACGTCAGTTCCATGCGGATTCCTCAGGTATTCCAGATTCTTGGCACCACCGCCGGCCGGCCGCAGCACGCCGGGCGCAGGATCTGCCACAGCGCCGTCAGCCACTGGCGGCCGGCTTCGGCGTTGTCGCCGAGATAGCGCGCGATGAGCACCCCGGGCAAGGCGCTGATGCCATGCGGCGCGCCGTCGGGCGGCGTCAGCGCCCGCAGCGCCGCCAGCAATCCGGCGGCGTGCTGCGGCAATTCGGGAAAACTGCACAGCAGCGTGCCGCACACGGTCCGTCCGGCCCAGCCGGCCGGGCTGGCGAGCATCGGGTCGGCGCCGGCAAACGCACCGCGTTCGAGCCATAGCGGCGCTTTCCCGCGGTCGACGCGGCACAAGAGCTCGACCCGGCCCTGCGAAAAACGCTCGCCGCTCGCCGCGCGGCCCAGGCACAGCATGTCCCAGCCGATGAAACGGCTGTCGGCGGCAAGGCTGACCCGGGTTGCGGTGCGCGCGCGGGCGCCGTCGAAAACGATGCTTTCCTGCGGCAGCCATTCGAGCGTCGCCCCCTCGCCGACACGCAGGTCGATGCGCTGCGTGGCCTCGGCGCCGTCGCTGCGATACCACTTGCCGGCGCCCGGCGTCGTCAGTTGCGCGTGGGCGTGGCGGTCGACCGTCACCTCGATGGCCAGCTGATCGCCGCCGGCGATCCCCGACGGTGGATGCAGCACGATCGCCTGGCACACCGCCTCGCCTTCCGGATAAAGGGCCTTCTGCACGCGCAGCGGCCCCCGGTGACGGTTGCCGGCCAGCACGCTGCGCGGCCCGCGCGCGGCGAAATGCAAGGCGAGGCTGGCCGCCCAGCCGCTGCCGGCGCTTGTCGGGGGAGAAAATCGGGCGCGATCCATGGCGCGACTTTACACGCCCGCTCCGCGGCCGGCCCATACGCAGGATGACGTAAGCGCCGCCGGCGGGGTGGG
>SSSX01000466.1 GCA_015657735.1 Zoogloeaceae bacterium | reverse complement strand
GGCGGTGAAATCCTGGCGGACGCTCTCGTGCACCAGAAAGCGGGTCGGCGCGATGCAGACCTGGCCGGCGTTGCGGAACTTGGCGGAGGCCGACATCTTCACCGCCAGCTCGAGGTCGGCGTCTTCGGCGACGATCACCGGAGCGTGGCCGCCGAGTTCCATCGTGACCCGCTTCATGTGCTGGCCGGCCAGCGCCGCCAGCTGTTTGCCAACCACCGTCGAGCCGGTGAAGCTGATCTTGCGGATTACCGGATGGGGAATCAGGTAGCCGGAAATCTCGGCCGGGTTGCCGAACACCAGCCCGACGACGCCGGCCGGCACGCCGGCATCGACGAAGGCGCGGATCAGCTCGGCGGGCGCGGCCGGGGTTTCCTCGGCGGCCTTGACGATGATCGAGCAGCCGGCCGACAGCGCCGCCGACACCTTGCGCACCGCCTGGTTGATCGGGAAATTCCACGGCGTGAACGCCGCCACCGGGCCGACCGGGTCCTTCAGCACCAGCTGGCGCACCGCCAGGTTGCGGGCCGGCACCACGCGGCCATAGACGCGCATGCTCTCGTCGGCGAACCACTCGATGATGTCGGCGGCGGCCAGCGCTTCGATCTTTGCCTCGCCGAGCGGCTTGCCCTGCTCGCGGGTCAGCGTCGCGGCGATCGCGTCGGCGCGTTCGCGCATCAGCGCGGCGGCGCGGCGCATGGTTTTCTGGCGCTCGATCGCCGGCAGCTTGCGCCAGGTCTCGAAACCGGCCTGGGCGGCGGCCAGCGCGCGGTCGAGGTCGGCGATGCCGGCATACGCGACACGGCCGATCTCCTCGCCGCTGGCGGGGTTGTGGACGGGCAGCGTACGGCCGTCGGCGGCGTCCTGCCATTCACCGTTGATCAGCAACCGGGTGTTGGGATAGCTCATGTCGTGTCCTTGAGTTGGGAAGGGAGGCCGGGCGGATTCTCGTGCATCGGGTCCGCCCGGTCCACCCCGCGGTGCGGGGCTCAGGCCGCGCAGGGTTCGAACGCTGCGGCCGGCGGCGCCTTGGCAAGGGCCTGCTTGAGCTTGATCAGCACCTCGCTGAGGACGCGGTGCTGGCTGTGCCAGATCGGCGCCCCGGCCATCGCGACGTCGGCGCACTGCAGCGCCGTACGGAAAATCTCGTTCTCGGCACGCAGGCGTTCGATCTCG
>SSSX01000062.1 GCA_015657735.1 Zoogloeaceae bacterium | reverse complement strand
GGCCCGGTCGTCGAAGCTGTCGCCGCCGACCGGCTGCCGGCCCGCGCGCCGATCCGCCTGCGCGCCGCCCGCGTGCGCCGCGTGCTCGGCATCCAGCTGTCGGCCGACGCGGTGGCCGGCATGTTCGAGCGTCTCGAACTCAACGTGGTGCGCGACGGCGACGACTTCATCGTCACGCCGCCGTCCTACCGCTTCGACGTGGAGATCGAGGAAGACCTGATCGAGGAGATCGCCCGCCTGCACGGCTACGACAACATCCCGACCCACGCTCCGCGCGGCCCGATCACGATGCTGCCGCGCCCCGAGGCGAAGCGCGACACGATGGCGGTGCGCCGTCTGGTGGCGGCCCGCGAGTACCAGGAGGTCGTCAACTTCGCCTTCGTCGAGGAAGCCTGGGAGCAGGATTTTTGCGCCAACGCCGATCCGCTGCGCCTGGCCAATCCGATCGCCAGCCAGATGAGCGTGATGCGCTCGAGCCTGCTCGGCGGCCTGGTGGCCAACCTCGTCACCAACCGCAAGCGTCAGACCAACCGCGTCCGCGTCTTTGAAATCGGCCGCTGCTTCATGCGCGACGCCGCCGGCCAGCCGGTGGACGGCTTCCACCAGCCGATCCGCGTGACGGCGCTGGCAGCCGGTTTCGCGCGCCCCGAGCAGTGGGGCGAGGGCAGCCGCAACGTCGATTTCTTCGACGTCAAGGCCGACCTCGAAGCGCTGCTCTTCCCGCGCGTCGCCGAGTTCGAGCGCGCCGCCCATCCGGCGCTGCATCCGGGGCGTTCGGCCCGCGTGGTGGTCGACGGGCGCGCCATCGGCTTCATCGGCGAAGTGCATCCGGTGTGGGTGCAGCGTTACGAGCTGGGCACCGCTCCGGTGGTTTTCGAGATCGAACTCGACGCGCTGCTCGAAACCGTCACGCCGGCCTATCGGGAAGTCTCGCGCTTCCCGGCGGTGACCCGCGATCTGGCGCTGGTCGTCGACCAGAGCCTGGCCTCGGCCGTGCTGCTGCAGGGCCTGCAGGCGGTGGCGCCGGCGATCGTCCAGCGCATCGAACTGTTCGACCAGTACCAGGGCAAGGGCATCGAGCCGAACCGGAAAAGCCTTGCGTTCCGTGTAGTGATGCAAGAAACTCAGCGGACTCTCGAAGATGCTGAAGTGGATGCCGCGATGGCTGCGTTGACCCGACACGCCGAGGAGAATCTCGGCGCGAAACTGAGGGCCTGATCCATCATGGCGGTAACACTGACCAAGGCGGAACTCGCCGATATGCTGTTCGAACAGGTGGGCCTCAACAAGCGCGAAGCCAAGGATATGGTGGAGTGCTTTTTCGAGGAGATCCGCCTGGCGCTGGAGCGCGGCGACTGCGTGAAGCTGTCGGGTTTCGGCAACTTCCAGTTGCGCGAAAAACCCCAGCGCCCCGGTCGCAACCCGAAGACCGGCGAGGAGATTCCGATTACGGCCCGGCGCGTGGTGACTTTCCACGCCAGCCAGAAGCTCAAGGCCAATGTGGAGCAACTGAGCGATGTCGCAAAGTGATGTCCCGGCAGTCGTCGAACTGCCGCCAATCCCCGCCAAGCGCTATTTCACGATCGGTGAAGTCAGCGAGCTGTGCGGGGTCAAACCCCATGTGCTGCGTTACTGGGAGCAGGAGTTCACCCAGCTGCGGCCGGTCAAGCGCGGCGGCAACCGGCGCTATTACCAGCACCACGAGGTGCTGCTGATCCGCCGTATCCGCGAACTGCTGTACCAGGACGGTTTCACGATCTCCGGCGCGCGCAACCGCCTCGACGAGATGGCCGCCCGCAAGCGCGAGGATGTCGAGGAGTCGGTCGGTCTGCGCGACCAGCTGGCGTCCGTCCGCGCCGAGATCAAGTCCATCCTGCAGGATCTGCAGGCCTGATCCCGCCGGGCGCGGAGTTCTCCGCGCCCGCGCTTCACCCCCAATTCCCCCGGTTTCTTTCCCATGACCTACTGTGTCAGCATGCTGCTCGACGCGGGTATGGTGTTCCTGTCGGACTCCCGTACCAACGCCGGCGTCGACCACATCAACACCTTCCGCAAGACGAGCATCTTCCAGCGCCCCGGCGAGCGCGTGATGGTGTTGATGAGCTCCGGCAACCTGGCGATCACCCAGCAGCTCGTGTCGATGCTGCGCGAGGCGATGGCGGCCCAGGATGGTCGCGAGAGCCTGTGGTCGATGCCCAACATGTTCGAGGCGGCCCGCCACGTCGGCGACACGCTGCGCGAGGTGCATCGCCGCGACTCCGAAGCCCTGCGCAGTTTCGGCATCGACTTCACCGCCGGGCTGATCCTCGGCGGGCAGATCGGCACGGAGCAGCCGCGCCTGTTTCAGGTGTATGCGGCCGGCAACTTCATCGAGGCGACGCCCGACACGCCGTATTTCCAGATCGGCGAATCGAAATACGGCAAGCCGATCATCGACCGGGTCGTCAAGCGCCACACCAGCCTCGACGAGGCCGCCAAGCTGGCGCTGATCTCGATGGATTCGACGATTCGTTCGAACCTGTCGGTGGGCGTGCCGCTGGATCTGACGGTGCTGAAGACCGACGAGCTGAAGGTGTCGTCCCACATTAGCATCGACGCGAAGAACGAATACTTCGCGATGATCCGCAACCGCTGGAGCGAAGCCCTCGGCCACGCCTTCGACGAGCTGCCCAACCCCGACTGGGTCGACGCCGGCGAGCAGGCTTAGCGCGCTACCAGCCCTGGACCTGCCGTCTGGCCGTTTCGCATTCGCTGCGGAACTGCAGGAACTGGCGCAGGCGGCGCGGATCGATGCGGCCGGCGTCGGCGGCTTCGCGCAGTGCGCAGCCGGGCTCGGCATCGTGGCGGCAGTCGCGGAAGCGGCACTGGCCGGCGTAAGGGCGGAATTCCCGGAAGCTGGCCTCGAGCGCTTCGGCGTCGAGGTGGACCAGGCCGAAAGTCTGCATGCCCGGGCTGTCGATGATGCCGCCGCCTTCCGGCAAGGGGTAGAGCCGCGCGAAGGTGGTGGTGTGCTTGCCGGTGTCGAGGACTTCCGAAATTTCCCGCGTTTCGGCGCGGGCTTCGGGGATCAGCGCGTTGGTCAGCGTCGACTTGCCCATCCCGGATTGCCCGACCAGCAGGCTGGTTTCGCCGATCAGGCGGGCGCGCAGCGGCTCGGCGTTGTCGAGCGCCGACAGTTCGAGGATCGGGTAGCCCAGCGCGGCGAAGGTCGCGAGCTGGGCGCGGGCGCCGTCGAGGCCGGCGACGATGTCGGTCTTGTTGAGGACGATCAGGATCTTGAGGTGCTGGCTTTCGGCGGCGCAGATGCAGCGCGACAGGAATTCGTCGGAAAAGCTCGGCTCGGTGGCGACCACCAGCACCACCTGGGTGGCATTGGCAGCGATCAGTTTCTGCCGCCAGGCGTCGGAGCGGTAGAGCAGGCTGCGGCGCTCGACGAGTTTTTCGATGACGCCCTGGCCGGGGCCGCTGGTGGCCACCTGCACCCGGTCGCCGCAGGCGAACAGGCTTTTCTTGCCGCGCGGCACGCACAGCAGCACATCCCCGTTGTCGCTCCTCACCTCGTACTGCCGCCCGAAGGCGGCGATCAGCGTGCCGAAGCTTTTCATCGTGCGCCCGCCTGCAACCGGGCGATACGGACCGCGGCCGGCGGGTGGGAATCGTAGACGCTGGAGTAGAGCGGGTCGGGGGTCAGCGTCGAGGCGTTGTCGCGGTACAGCTTGACCAGCGCGCTGACCAGTTCGGCGGCCGGCGCCTGGCGGGCGGCGTAGGCGTCGGCCTCGAATTCGTGCGTGCGCGACCACATGCTCATCAGCGGCGTCAGCGGAAAGCTGAACACCGGCAGCGCCAGCGCGAACAGCACGAGGGTCGGCGCGGTGCCGGTGGAGGTCATGCCGAGGCCGTTGAAGAACCAGTCCTGTCCGGCCAGGTGGCCGAGCACGGCGAAGAAGGCCAGGCTGCCGGCGCCGATGACGGCCAGACGTTTCCACAGATGATGGTGGTGGTAGTGGCCGAGTTCGTGGGCCAGCACCGCTTCGACCTCGGCCGGCGCCAGCTTGTCGAGCAGGGTGTCGAAGAAAACGATGCGCTTGGCGGCGCCGAAGCCGGTGAAGTAGGCGTTGCCGTGGGCCGAGCGCTTCGAGCCGTCCATCACGTACAGGCCGGACAGGCGGAAGCCGCAGCGGCGCATCAGGCCCTCGATGCGCGTTTTCAGCGGGCCGTCCTCGAGGGGCTTGAACTTGTTGAACAGCGGCGCGATGAAGGTCGGGTAGACCAGCAGCACGAGCAGGTTGAAGACCAGCCAGAAGGCCCACACGTAGAGCCACCACAGCGCGCCCATGGCTTCCATCAGCCACAGCACGCAGGCCATCAGCGGCAGGCCGATGACGGCCGCGAGGGCGACGCCCTTCACGGTGTCGGCGACGAATAGCGCGGGGGTCAGCCGGTTGAAGCCGAAGCGGGCTTCGAGGCCGAAGCTGCGGTAGATCGCCAGCGGCAGATCGGCCAGCCACGACACGCTGGCCACCGCGGCGATGAAGACGAGCCCGTGGCCGAGGCTGCCGGC
>SSSX01000465.1 GCA_015657735.1 Zoogloeaceae bacterium | reverse complement strand
GTTAGGAGGTTGTACATCTGCATGCGGTCCGGCATCGGCACGCTGGCCTGCTCGACGTAACTGACAGCCTTCTTGATGCCGGGAAGTTTGCCCGGCAGCGTCGTTCCGGTCAGCAGCGGTTCGAGCAGGCCGCGGCGCAGACAGCCGGGAATCATCTCGTAAGCCCCGAAGACCCGTTGCTTGGCGTAGCGGGTGTTGCCACCGAACAGTTCGTCGCCGCCGTCGCCCGCCAGAATCCTGGTCAGGCCAGCTTCTCGCGCCGCCTTGGCGCAGTAGAAGGCCGGCACGACGGAGGAATTGCCAAATGGCTGATCATTGGACGCAGCCACCTCGGGAATGCTGCGCACCAGGTCATCCGGCGTCACGTAGTATTCGTGGTGCTCGGCACCGAAGTGGCGGGCGGCGATGCGGGCGTATTCCATCTCATCGTAGCCAGCCGCCTCGAAACCGATGGAGAATGCCTTCGCCGGTTGTCCGGTGACTTCCCGTAGCAGCCCGGCAACCGTCGAGCTGTCGGTACCACCGCTGAGAAAACAACCGGTGGTTTCTCCATCGAGTCGGTCGCGAACCGCGTCGAGCAGGATCTGGCGGAATTCGGACTTCAGTTCCCCGAATGGTGCTCGCCGGCTCTCCTCAAAATGTGGCTTCCACCACGGCGCGACGGTCAGGCGACCGTTTTCGAACAAGGCGTAATGGCCGGCTGGGAGGCGGAAAATATCCTTGAACACCGTCCGCGGTGCCGGGATCATGTGGAAGTAGAGGTAGTCGTAGAGCGCCTGTGGATCGAGTTCCGTATCGGTGCCTGCCAGGTCGTCGGCACGCTCGGCGACTAGCAGTTGCCCGTTTTTGATCCGGTAGCAAACCGATTGAATGGCAAAGCGGTCGACTGCCAGAAATATACCGCCCATCGGGGTAGGAATCGCTACTGCGAAATCTCCAGAGACGTTCAGCGGTGCGTCTGCCCCTGCTCGGCGGTAAGCCTCGCTCCAGGCCACCACCTCTCCCCTGTCGCCAGCCATCTGCTGCAGTTCGCTATCCTTGAAGCGGAAGGCGCCGC
>SSSX01000464.1 GCA_015657735.1 Zoogloeaceae bacterium | reverse complement strand
GCTTCGACAGCGAATCCGTGCTTGCCCTGCCGGCTTTTCAGGCGGGCGCGGTGGCCGGCAGGCGCGTGCTCATCCTGCGCGGCGATGGTGGCCGTGATCTCCTCGGCGACACCCTCGTCCAGCGCGGTGCCACCGTCGAATACCTCACCTGCTACCACCGCGGCGGCCCGTCCGGCGATCTGGCGCCGCTCGTCGCGCGGGCCCGCGCCGGCCGCCTCGACGCGCTGACTCTGACCAGCAGCGAAGGCGTCGCCCACCTGCTGGCGCTGCCCGGCGCGGCGGCGTTGCACGCGGTACCGGTGTTCGTGCCGCACCCGCGCATCGCCGCCGCCGCGCGCGCCGGCGGCTTTGCCTGCGTCATCGCCACCGGGCCCGGCGACCGTGGCCTGATCGACGGCCTCGTCGACCATTTCGGCGCTCGCAACCACAACGACTATCCGGGTTAAACTCACGCCATGAGCAGCGACATCCCCAGCCTCCCGCCCGTCGATTCCGCCCGACCGGCCACCCCGCCGCCCGCGTCGTGGCGCCGCCCGTCCGCCCTCATCGCCGCCGTTGCGCTGGCGCTGCTCGGCTGGCAGTGGGTCGAAACCCGCAGCCGTCTGGCCGACCTGCAGGATGAACTGGCCCGCCGCCTGTCCGATGGCGACACCGTCGCCAAGGAAGGCCGCGCCCTCGCCAAGCAGGCCCAGGAAAACCTGCAGGATCTGCAGGGCAAGATCGGCGCCCTCGACGCCCGCCTCGCCGAATCCCAGGGCCAGCAGGTGGCGCTCGAGGCGATGTACCACGAATTTTCCCGTTCGCGCGACGAGCGGGTGCTGGCCGAGGTCGATCAGGCTGTCGGCATCGCCGCCCAGCAGCTCCAGCTGGCCGGCAACGTGCAGGCCGCGCTGTTTGCGCTGCAGACCGCCGACGCGCGCCTCGGCAGCGTCGACCGCGCCCACTGGCTGCCGCTGCGCAAGGCCATCGCCGGCGATCTCGACACCCTCAAGGCGCTGCCGCAGGTGGACGCCGCCGGCATCGCCCTCAAGCTCGAAACCCTGATCGGCCGTATCGACAGCCTGCCGCTGGCCTTCGAAGCCAAGCCGCGCGCCGAGGCCGCCAAGGCCGGCGAAGCCGTGCCGTCGTGGGGCAAGCGCCTGTGGCTGGATTTCTGGACCGAGTTCAGCCAGCTTGTGCGCATCGAGCGCATGGACCGCCCCGATCCGGCGCTGCTGGCACCGAGCAACGCCGTCTTCCTGCGCGAGAACCTCAAGCTGCGTCTGATGAACGCCCGCCTCGCGCTGCTGTCGCGCGACGGCAACACCTTCCGCGAGGACGTGCGCATCGGCGCCGACTGGCTGGAGCGCTATTTCGATCTGAGCAACGCCGCCGCCGCCGCGGCCAGGAAGGATCTGGCCGAGCTGCAGAAGACGCCGGTCGGCGCGACGCTGCCGGGCCTGCAGGCCACCCAGACGGCGCTGCGCAGTCTGCAGGCCGTGCCCGAGCGCCGCCTCGAGGCGGCCCCGGCGTCGGCCGCGCCGGCGAAAAAGAACTGAGGCCGGCCATGCGCGGACTGCTGTGGTTGCTCGGCCTCTTCGCCCTGGCTGCCGCCCTCGCGGTGGCCGGTCGCTACAACGAAGGCTATGCGCTGGTGGTGTGGCCACCGTATCGCATCCAGATTTCACTCAACCTGCTGATCCTGCTGCTGGTTGGCGGTTTCGGCGCCATCTACGCGCTGTCGCGGCTGGTGTCGCGCACGCTGGCGCTGCCGCGGGCGGTGCAGCGCTACCGCGCGCGCAAGAGTCGCGAGCGCGCGTCGCAGGCGATCTACGATGCCGTCCGGCTGCGCATCGAAGGCCGTTACGGTCAGGCCCTGAAGCAGGCCGCCGACGCCTACGAAGCCGGCGAGGCGCCCGGTCTTGCGGCGCTGCTGGCGGCCCGTGCGGCCCACTCGCTGCGCGACGGCGAGCGCTACCGTGCGTGGCTCGCCAAGGCCGCCGGACACGACGCCGAGGTGCGCCTCGCGCGCCTGATGACGGAGGCCAAGCTGGCCGTCGAGGATCGCCGCTTCGACGAGGCTGCCGAGCGCCTGGCCGATCTCCAGGCCGGCGGCCAGCGTCACATCGCCGCGCTGCGCCTGGCCCTGCGCACCGCCCAGGCCCGGGGCAACTGGTCCGAAGCGGTGCGCGTCGTGCGCCAGCTGGTCAAGGTCAAGGCGCTCACCGTCGAGCAGGCCGATCCGGTCAAGCGCCGCGCCCACCAGGAAGGCCTGCGCCAGCGCGCCGGCGATGCGCAGGCCCTGGCGGCCTACTGGCACGAGGTGCCCCGCGACGAACAGCGTGATGCCCGTCTGGTCGGCGATCTTGCCCGTGCGCTGATCGCCGCCGACGACAGCGCCGGCGCCCAGAAGGCCATCGAGGCGCAGCTGGGCACCGACTGGGATTCCGTGCTCGCCGGCTTGTACGGCCGCTGTGAAGGCGGCGACGTCCGCGCGCGCCTCGTCAAGGGCGAGGAATGGCTCAAGCGCGAACCCCGCGATCCGCAACTGCTGCTGACCCTCGGCCGCCTGTGCGTGCAGTCGCAGCTGTGGGGCAAGGCCGAGAGCTATCTCGAGGCCTCGCTGGCCATCGCGCCGGGCTGGGGCGCCCACGTCGAACTCGCCCGTCTGGCCGAACGCATCGGCCGCACCGACGACGCCAACCGCCATTACCGCGCTGCCGCCGAACTTGCCCGCGCGCCTGAAGCCGGGTCGCCGCGCCGGCTTCCCTGATCCGCGACGGCGGCATAAGATTGCCATCCGGCATCCACGCCGGCGTGGCAAGTCGATAGCTTCAGACAATCCAGATCATTTCATCAATCAATTTGAACGATATGGGCCGCCGGCCTATCATGTGATCACCCCTCAGGAAACGCCGCCTCGCCGGCTTTCCTGATCCCCTCGGGGGGCCTGACGCGCGGCGGCAGG
>SSSX01000463.1 GCA_015657735.1 Zoogloeaceae bacterium | reverse complement strand
GGTCAGGCCGAGCAGGCTGAGGCTGACGCCGGTTACCGTGGCCCGCCACCACTGGCCGGCGCGCAGGCGGCGCGGGGCCAGGCACAGGCGGTCGACGACGTCACCGCTGGCGAGTCCGTGGTCGACCGATTCCTGGCTGTCGTCGAGCCAGATCGTCTCTTCGACGGCGAGCCACGGGCGGATCGCGCTGACCAGCGTCGCGTCGTGCAGGGCCTCGGCGATGCTGACCGGGATGATCGGCCGGCCGGGGTGGCGCCGGCGGAATTCTTCGACTTCGGTGCGCACCCAGCGCGGGTCTTCGAGCGTGCCGCGGTTGGCGATGACGACCAGGATCCGCGAGCGCATCAGCGCGGCGCGCAAGGTGTCGCCGAGGTCTTCGCCGGGGGCGGCTTCGTCCTCGCTGTAGAACACCGCGAAGTCGCGTTCGCGCAGCTTGCGCGCCAGGTCGGAGGCGTAGGACTGGGTGCCGCGCGGCGGGTGGCCGAGGGCGAAGGAGATGAAGATGTCGTAGCCGAAGAGCTGCGCCGCAAAGCTGCGCCGCTCCTTCGGCGGCCGCCGGTGGGTGGCGGACGGCTGCCGGGCGGCGGCGCGGTGGGCAGGCGGCGGGGCGGGGTCGGGCATGGGCGGGCGGTGGCGCCGGGGCGATATGTCCGGTTATGGCAACAGTGACAGGGCGATTGTTGCTTGCGGTGGACGAATCCGGTCAGATGAAGCCGCGCAGATGTTCCTTCACGTTGACGTACCGTTTGCCGTAGGCGACGCCGACGCGCTGGATGTCGGGGATGTGGTCGATCGAATCGAGCGTCTGCACGTCGGCGGCCTTGACGTCGGCGAGGCCGAGTTCGTCGAGTCCGGCCTGGCTCACGTCGGGGTCGTAGCGCAGATAGGCGAACTGCTTGGCGCCGGTGAAGTTGGGCGTCGCGCCGCCGACCATGTCGCCGAGTTCGCGGTCGATGGGGCGGCCACAGCGGCATTCGCCGAGCACCCGGCAGGCCATGTCCCAGCCGGCGCTGGCGGCGTTCATCAGCGCGCCGGGCACGGTTTTGGCGGCGTCGAGCAGCCACATTTCCTCGGGTTTGAGATCCGGCCGGACCGCCGCCGCGCTGCCAGTGCCGACCGAGACGATCAGCAGCCGGTCGGTGCCGGTCGCCCAGTTCATTTTGTAGGGGGCGGCGGTGGCCATCTGGAAGGCCAGGAAGGCGGCGTTGTTGTAGGTGGTCACGCCGCCATCGACGAACACGAAGCTGTAGGCGTTCTTGCCCTTGCCGAGGGTGACGACCTCGGGCGGGAAGAAGGTCGGCGCCGCGGTGCTGGCGCGCACCAGCTGCCACAGCGGCAGGTTGAGGTTGCAGTCGCGCCGGTCGCGCTGGTTGTAGTGGGCGAAGGGGTTGTTGCTGACCGGCCACGGCGAATCGGTGGTGGCGTTCCGCATCACCATCATCAGCACCGAGCGCAGGCCGGGGCTGCCGAGGGTGGTGTCGGCGCCGAGCGCGGCGGCGAACTCGGCCTGCAGCTT
>SSSX01000462.1 GCA_015657735.1 Zoogloeaceae bacterium | reverse complement strand
ACGGGTCGGAGCCTGCCGTGCCACGCGATTTCTTGAATCGTTTGAGTCATTTCAGATGGATGCATCTCATGGTCAAAGCCGCCGTGTTCCGCCTGATCTCCATTGCCGTGGCGCTCTCTGCCATGCATCCCGACAATGCCTGCGCATTCGAAGCCGATGTCCATTTCGGACTGACCCACTGGCTGGCCCTGCGCGCGGGCTATTCGCCGCAGCAGGCCAGGACGATTGCCCGGGGTAACCAGCAGGCTGACTCGGGGGTGATGGACTCGATTCTGCCCATGCTGGAGTACGCGTGTGTGGCTCGCTCGCCAAGGCTTGCGCGGGCGGCCCAGTCCTATCACTTTGCAGCGGCCGCGACGGCGCCCGCCGCGCCGGAGCGGCGGCAGATCGTGGCCAACGGCGAGCCCGTGCATGCCCGCCTCGACACGCTGATGAAGGCGGCCAGGGGCAATGCGGATTCGCATCTGCTCAAGCTGGGTGAGGCGTTGCACCTGTTGCAGGACAGCTGGGCCTACCAAGGCATCCCGGATCAACCGGTATTTCAAACCGCTCCGGTTGTCTGCGATGCCGCGCTGAGCTCGGCCACCCCCAGGGCGCGGGGCGGATGGAACTCCCATAAGGGTGATATCGCCAGCCAGTGGCCTGACGACACCAAGGCAATGGCCGCGGCGACCTACCAGCATCTGACCGCCTACCCGGTGCTCTCGAGCGGTCCGCGCGTTGCCGAGGCCTGGCCTGCGGTGAGCAAGGAACTCGATGGCTTCCTGCAGGCTTCAACCAAGGCCGCCCAACGCCGCTGGTTCCTGGCACATGGGGTCGACGACGTGAGCTTTTTGCGGGGAATCTCACTGGCGGATGGCACAGTCTCGCCGGTTGTAAAGACGGCCATGCCGCGCGCCATTCCGCCGCTGCGCGGGGTGGTGACGGCCCAGTACACCGCAACGCCCGAGGTAAAGGCCTTCTTCGATGCGTTCTTTGCGCGGTGGTTGATGTCGTCCAAGCCGGAGAGCGCTCTGGGCAAATCGATCACGCCCGTGCAGCGCGATCTCGCGGCCCGGCTCAAGCTGTGG
Source organism: Zoogloeaceae bacterium (assembly GCA_015657735.1). Lineage (GTDB taxonomy): Bacteria > Pseudomonadota > Gammaproteobacteria > Burkholderiales > Rhodocyclaceae > Zoogloea. Next base: position 239 of record SSSX01000462.1, on the reverse strand, counting down.
CGCATGCAGGACCATGGACAGGTGGCCGCCCTGGCGCATGCGGAGGGCGCGCTCACCGAGAGCCAATTGCAAAAGGTGAATGACCTGACGCGCTTGCCGGATGCCTATGCGGCCTACGGCTCGCTGGCCGAAGCGGTGTTTCCCCTGCTTGAGGACACGCCCCGCCCGTCGCCGCTGCTGCCTTTCATCATCCACGCGCTGCCCGATTCGAAGGCGGGCAATGAAAGGGCCATCGCTGT
>SSSX01000461.1 GCA_015657735.1 Zoogloeaceae bacterium | reverse complement strand
GTGGGCGAAGGGGTTGTTGCTGACCGGCCACGGCGAATCGGTGGTGGCGTTCCGCATCACCATCATCAGCACCGAGCGCAGGCCGGGGCTGCCGAGGGTGGTGTCGGCGCCGAGCGCGGCGGCGAACTCGGCCTGCAGCTTTTTGGCCAGCGGTTCCTTGTTGTAGGAATAGTGCAGGCGCTTGAGCAGCGAGGCCTTGTCGAACATCTGCTTGCCGCCTTCGGTGTAGAAGCGGCGGATCCGGTCGGTGCTCATCCCGGCCGCGATGCACGCCGCGATGATCGCCCCGGTGCTGGTGCCGCAGACGAAGTCGAAGTAGTCGCACAGCAGCAGGTTGGGGGTGTTGGTTTCGGCGCGCAGGTCGGCTTCGAGCCGGGCGAGGATTTCGACGCTCATCAACCCGAGGATGCCGCCGCCGTCGCAGGCGAGGATTTTCTTGGGGCCGGGGGCGGTGATGCGCAGTTCGAGGGGGGTGGGCATGGCGGGGTCCTAGTCGGTCGGGGCGGGAAGATTGGGGCACTGCAGGATGTAATCGATGTTCGGGGAGACCCATTGGCGCCATTCTGCGCGTTTCATGTTGCGAGGGAGCTTTGCGCACAAGGCATCGGCCCCGTACGATGGCATGTCGCCCATACGATTTTTATCTGAGGATGTATCGGCTTCAGGGAACGCCGGGACCGCGCGCAAGACCGATTTCCGCCTTTTCTCGAGTAGGAAATCGCCGAAGTTCAGATCAGTAGAGCCGTCCCATATGAGCAGTGTGTTGTTCCTGTCGCCTGATACGATATAGCGCCCATCTGGGCTAAACGCTACGCTCGTGACGCTCTTAGTGTGCCCAACATAAGGCTCGCCTACGGGAGCGCCTGAAGGAACCTCCCACAGTCGTAGGTCGCTATCTTCACTTCCAGAAACGATCACCTTTCCGTCAGGGCTGAATGCCACGCTTTCTATGCTACCGCTATGTCCGTGTATGGCGCTTGTAATAGGTTCTCCCGATTTTGCGTTCCATAGGCGGAGAGTTCTGACGAGCCATCCCCCAATGTAGCGTCCATCAGGACTGTATATATGTGGATGCGCAAACTTTATTTCGCCTTTAATTGCATCTCGGACGAGAGTTCTCGCATGTACATCCCAAATCAAGTGGAATTCCTCGCCATCGGTAGAGACGATATTAAGCCCGTCCGGGCTGAACGCCACGCTCGCTTTTCGCCCATTCTTCACTGGAAGTGAGCCGATGGGAAACTGATTGTTTGTATCCCAGAGGAATATCTCTCCATTCAGGCTTCCAGATGCAATGATTTTCTCAGTTGGACTAAAGGCGACGCTGGTTACACCAGCAGTATGGCCCACTCGGGGGCCGCCAATCATGGTCCCGGTAGCCGCGTTCCAAAGGTGCAGTTTTCCGTCGGCGCTACCTGATACGATCAGATGCCCGTCAGCGCTAAAAGCTACGCTCGTGACCACAGGCTCGTGGCCTTCGAGAGGGCGGCCAATCGGTTCGCCTGTGGATGGGTCCCACAGACGTAGAGTTCTGTCCCAACTGCTTGACACGATCCGCGAGCTGTCTGGGCTAATGGCAACGCTCTCTATGGATCCTCTATGTCCGGTCAAGGGTTTGAGAATAGGAGTGCGAGTTGCTGTATCCCAAATACGAAGGGTCTTGTCCAAGCTTATGGACATTACCCGTGTTCCGTGCGGACTTACCAGCAGATCGCTAATTGAATCTGTATGCCCGGTGAGCGATTTTCCAATCTGCTTGCCTGTGGTTGAATCCCAAATGCGTACTGTCGTGTCGTCGCTGCCTGATGCGATGCGACGGCCGTCTGAGCTAAACGCTACGCAAGTAATTCTTTCGGAATGGCCTTCGAATGAATCACCGATAGGTTCTCGCCTGCGTGCATCCCATAGGCGGAGAGTTCGGTCCGTGCTTCCTGAGACAATGCGGCTTCCGTCGGGGCTAACAGCTAAGGCCGTTACCGCGCCACCATGCCCTTTTAACGGATTGCCGATGGGGGCGCCGGTATCTGCATTCCATAGGCGCAAAGTGTTGTCTGAGCTTCCCGAGACGAGGTATCGTCCATCGGGACTAAAAGCTACTGAAATAGCGGCTTCCGAGTGCCCTTCAAGTTGCTTGCCTATTGGATTTCCGGTGGTGGCGTTAAATATCTGTAAAAGATAGGTGTCGCGACTTGTATATGTTTCAGAGCTGCCTTCGGAAAACGAATAGTTGCCTGCTGCGACAAATTTTTGACCATCTTTGCTGTAAGCGATAGCGTTTACCAAGATGGAACTTGCTTTGACGGGTTTTCCGATCAGGGTGGCTGTCGCGATATCTGCCTGGTAAACATGCTCGAATGAGGAGACAATGATGCGTTTTCCGTCTGGGCTAGGTTTTACGTCATGGATGTAACCCTTAATTGGCGGTTTGATAAATGTTTCGTTATCGGTGTCCCATATCCTTAACTCATGATCCGACGTCACAAAATAGATCCGTTTCCCATCGTTGCTGAGAACAGCCTTCCCTGATGTTTCAGGTATCTCCGCCAAAGCTAGCAGCTTAGTGGCCCGGTGGAGTTCTTCATTGATCGCAGTGCTGGTTGTTTTGCGCGTCTCCGGATGCTCAGTGTCCGTGAGTCGGAATGCTGCGATAACTTGAAGAAATCCCCGGAGACTGCCGCCCACTGTCGCTCCGGCAGTTAGCGCCGAGCCTTCTGTTGCAACACGCAAAATTGTTGCTTCACGGAAGTTATCGTCAGCACGTAGCTTGGCTGCGAATGCGTACAAGGCACTAAGAAAGGCGGCGACTGTGAGTAGGGCCAATATCACTAGTATTCGTCGTAATTTTTGTTTACGGGATTCCTCCAACTCCTGCCGACGGTCTTCCTGGTTGCGCGATGCGGCCAGGAAGATTTGATATTTCTCTAGTCGCTTTTCGTAACCTGGCCTGGTCAGCAGGGTTTCCGCGTTGGTGAGGCGTTCGCCCGATAGAAGCCAGTCGTCGTCCACATCGTTCTGTGACAGCGCTTTCTTCTGCGCGCCCTCCCACGCACGGGCAGCCCGTTCGACGTTATCGCACTGAATCAGATTGTCCCGTTCGTCCTGAAGCCAGTCGCGGAGCGCATCCCACTGGCGAAGGATGGCGTCGTGGGCGATTTCTATGATCTTTCGCCCGTCGCGCTGGTCGGTGAGCAGCAGTCGGCGGTCGGCGAGGGCGTCGAGCAGGCAGTGGCTGTTTGGCGGAAGGGCGTCGAAGTTGTCCACCCGACGCATCGGCTCGCCATTGTCGGGGTTGATAGTGACCAAGGTAGGAATCAGCGCGGAGCGCAGGATTGCCAGATCTTCCGCGCGTTTGACGGGATCGTTGGAGAGCGCAGCGTCCACTTCGTTCTTGACCACACTGGGCAGGCCGCCCATAGCGTGGTATTCGTCGAGTCGCAGATCGCCGTCCTGGCCGTAGTCTTGATACAGCCGGGAGAGGGTCAGGCCAAGGAGGGGGAGGGGGTCGCCACCCTTGGCGCACTCGGCGACAAGTTCGTCGACCAAATCCGGTTTGATTTCGAGCTTGCTGCCTGAGACGCTGGCGCGCCGTGCTGGACCGGTGATCACTTCGCGGAACCGGTCTGGTGGCATCGGTTTGAGGTCGTCGAATACATGGCACTTGATGCCTTGCAGTTGCGCTGCAGTTTGCAGTGGTTCGTAGCGATCGGAGCGGATGGTAAATAGAACAATGAGGGGGGTGTTGCCGAGAATCGCTTCTGCAGCATCGCTGCGTAGTTGTGTTCCAATCAGATTGAGTAAGGTTCGGGCCTCGTCGCCCGCGTCGGAATTGAACAGTTCTTCAGCTTGGTCAATTGGAAGTAGTAGGGTCGGTGGCAGACTCGATTGAGTGGCCGAGCCGATACCGGGATTCACGCGGACGAGCGCGGCCTCGCGGATTTCGGTGAGCAAGGGCGAGAGCGCTCCCGGGTTTTGGGTGAGGCTATCGCGGATCGCCCCTGGGTTGATCGAGCCGAGGGAAAGATGTTTGCGTGCGCCGGCAATGGCTTGGGCGAAACCTGTTTCGCCGGAAAGCGGGTGTCGCGACGGACGGATGACGGGTAAGGAGTAAAAATGTCGATCATCCCGCTTGATGCGCGGCAGCAGTCCTGCACGTAGGAACGATGACTTGCCGGTACCCGACGGGCCGAGGATGACGAAAATCTGTTTGTCGCCGCTGGCGCGCATGGCACGCAGGGCGTCGAGGCCGCGGAGCGTTTCCACATTGCGGCCAAAGTAAATCGCGGCGTCGGGTGAATCCAGCGGTTCAAGACCGCGATAGGGGGATCTACCCGGGTCGTTTGGAGGCGGCCATGGAAAAAAGTCGGCCGAAAGTCCGGCCTTCTTCAGGCCATCTTTTAGGCGCCTTAGGCCTTCTGCTAGGAAAGGCAATTCATCGTCCTTTTCCTTGTAAAGGAAACGAATTGTCTCAGTGCTGCCGTTTCCTACGAGGTGGCACAATTGCCACTCATTAGTCATTTCGCCGGGTAGGTCGTGGATGGGAACGTGCTTGAGCAGGACGCCGAAGACGAGCTTATGTAGGCTTTTGGCGAGTAGGAATTCGGCCAAGCACCATTTTGATTTCGCCCATGCGGGTGAGACGACGAAGACGACGGCTTCGCAACGGTCGGCCGCTTTGCGCAACGCTTCCTGCCATCGCTCGCCCGCTGCCAAACCACGTTCGGGATCAAGGTCGAGGAAAACGTCGTCCCACCCGTTATCTGTAAGCCATTGCTTGAGGGCAATGGCTTCGCGTTCGTCGGCGCTCGAATGACTCAGGAAGATGCGGGACATGACTAGGTTTCTCCGCCCTGTTTAGTACCGGTCACTCACCACATCTTGCGCGTATCCAGCCACGTCACCTGGCCGGTGCGTTTCTGGACTTCCTTCATCATGTGTTCGGTGCCGCCGGGGCCGTCGCCGCCGCTGCCGTTCCACAGGCAGATGAAACGGGTGCGGGCGATGCCGAGGGCCAGTGCGCTGTTGAGGAGCCACAGGTTGCAGCGCTCGAAGGGGCTCAGCGCCTTGCCGTGGGCGTCCTGCGGGAGCGGGCCGAGGCAGTCGGGCATGACGCGGGGGGGCAGGCACAGCGGGTTGCCGCGCAGCTGGTAGTAGCGCTTGCGCCAGTTGTCACCGTCGCTGGAGGGGAGGATGGACTGGGCGATGAAGTCGGGTTCGGGCAGGGGCAGCAGGAGCTGGACGCGCAGGCCGCGGGCGAGGGCGGCTTCGGCGAACAGCAGGTCGCCGCCGGCCGCGCCCTGGGTGAGGGCGAGGTCGGCGGGGCCGGCGCCGAGTTCGTCGAGGCTGCGGGCGATGGCGTCGGCGGCGAGGCCTTCCTTGTCGGCCGGGAAGCGCGGTTCCTTGCGGCCGGGGGCGTCGGTCATGTGGCCGGAGAACAGGAAGGTTTTGTCGGGCTGCCAGCGCTGTTCGGGGGGGGCGAGGCGGGCGAGGGCGCGCTCGAAGGCGGCGATGCCGGCGGTGACCTGGTCGGGGGCGCAGCCGAGGGCGGCGAGCAGGCGCAGCTGGCCGAGGGTCGAGTCGAGGGCGAACCAGTCCTTGTCGGCGAGGGTGATGGCCTGCTTGTAGGCTTCGGTGACGTCGGCGGGGCTGCCGCGCAGGACGCGCAGGTCGCCGAGGGTGGCTTTCGCCCAGTAGCCTTCGCCGGCCTTGTCCTGCTGGCAGCCGGCGGCCCAGGCGACGCCGCCGGCCATGCACTCGGCCTGGGCGTCGAATTCGGTGGGGCGGCCGACCAGGTCGGCGTAGAGGCGCAGCAGGGTGAGGGCGTTGATGCCGGAGTAGTAGTGGCCGGGGTCGGCGCGGAAGGCGGTGACGTAGCTGCCGATGGCCTTGAGCAGCAGCGCGTCTTCGTAGGCGGCGTCGTCGCGCATCTGCGCGGGCGTGCTGCCGTCGCGGTGCCAGGCGGCGACCCAGGCGTCCTTGTCGAGGCGGCCGAGCAGGGACCAGGTTTCGACGTCGCGGGGATGCTCGTCGAGGATCGCCTGGTAGGCGGCGCGGGCGTCGTCGGCGCGGCCCAGGCGCTGCAGGCACACGCCGCGCTGGCGGGTGGCGTCGAGGTTGACGGGATCGACGGCGAGGGCGGTTTCGAACTGTTCGAGGGCGAAGTGGAAATGCTGCCCTTTGAGCAGCGCCTTGCCGGCCTTGAGGCGGGCGTCGACGCGCAGCGCGGTGACCGGCGCTTCGTCGGCCAGCACCAGGATGTCTTCGGGGTGCTCGGCCTTGCGGGCGGCCTCGATGCGCGCCGACCAGGCGTCGTAGCGCTCCCAGAATTCGCGCGCGGCGCCGATGCGCAGGGTTTTCCAGTCGGGCTCGACGAGGTTGGGGAGCAGCGTATAGACCGGGCTGACGGTGCGTTCGTGGAAGGCGTCGAGGGTGGCGCGGGTCATCGTGGCCAGGGCGGCGATGTCGGCGGCGAGAAAGGCCGGGTCGGGGGCGCCGTCCTTGAGGTGGTAGGAGAGCTTGCGGTCGGTGTAGATGTCGAAGGGCTTGCTGGCGCGCGGGCCGAGCGTGAGGACGACGCCGCGCGCGCGCAGCGCATGGCGCACGCCGAGTTCGTACCACACGTTGGGGTTGTCGATGGTGAGGTCGACGAGCACCAGGTCGGCCATCAGGAGTTCCTGGAACATGTCGACGCGGATGTCGCCGGCGCGCTGTTCTTCGTCGGCGCGGATGACGTCGAGGCCGGCCTGCTCGAGCGCCGGGCGCAGGAGTTCGTCGTAGATGCGGTTGAAGTCGACCGGCTTGCCGTCGGCGTCGGGCTTGGTGCCGAAGGGCATCGCGACGAAGGCGTGGAGTTTCATGGAAACCTCGGCGGGGAGTGGGTTATCCGGATGGGTTGTTCATCTTAGTCGTCGCGATGACCGGCTGCCAGAGCGGGCGGATGCGCGTCGTCGCGCCGTGCGGGAAGGGACCGGCGGCAGTCATGGCCCCGTCACCGGCTTTGGTTCAGAATGCCCGTCGGAGGTGGCGAAATGAGTTTCGAGTGGTGGCACTGGATCGTGCTGGGAATCGGGCTGGTGATCGCCGAGCTGGCGGTGCCGGCGTTTTTCGTGATCTGGTTCGGGCTGGGGGCCTTGCTGGTCGGGCTGGCGCTGCTGGTGCTGCCGCTCGGCGCGACGGCGCAGCTGGGGCTGTGGATCGTCGCCTCGCTGGCGATGGTGGGGCTGTGGTTCCGGGTCTTCAAGGGCGGCGAATATCTCAAGTCGCGGACGCGGATCGGGCAGTCGGACGGCGATACGGTCGGCGAGGTGGGGTTGATGGCGAAGGCCGCGGCGCCGTTCGAGCGGGGCCGGGTGCGCTTCCAGAAGCCGCTGCTGGGCGCCGAGGAGTGGGAGTGCATCGTCGATGAGCCGATTGCGGCCGGCGAGCGGGTGCGGGTGGTGGCGGTGGAAGGCAGTTTCCTGAAAGTGACGAAGGCGTGAGGAGCAGGCGATGAGCAACGCGATGGTGGTGGTGCTGGCGATTCTGGTGTTCGTGGCGGTGACGATCGCCAAGGGCGTGCGCATCGTGCCGCAGGGGGAGGAGTGGATCGTCGAGCGGCTGGGGAAATATTTCGGAACCCTGAAGCCGGGCCTCAACATCATCATTCCGTATCTCGACAAGGTGGCCTACAAGCTGGTGACCAAGGACATCATCCTCGACGTGCAGGAGCAGGAGGTGATCACCCGCGACAACGCGGTGATCCTCACCAACGCGATCGCCTTCGTGAAGGTGACCGACCCGGTGAAGGCGGTGTACGGCGTGGTCGACTTTTCGGAGGCGATCCGCAACATGATCATGACCACGCTGCGTTCGATCATCGGCGAGATGGAACTCGACGAGGCGCTGTCGAGCCGCGACAAGATCAAGGCGCGGCTGCGCGAGAGCATCGCCGACGAGGCGGTGGATTGGGGGCTGACGGTGAAGTCGGTGGAGATCCAGGACATCAAGCCGTCGCCGTCGATGCAGAAGGCGATGGAGCAGCAGGCGTCGGCCGAGCGGGAGCGCAAGGCGGTGGTGACCCGCGCCGAGGGCGCCAAGCAGGCGGCGATCCTCGAGGCCGAGGCGCGGCTGGAGGCGTCCAAGCGCGACGCCAACGCCCGGGTGATGCTCGCCGAGGCGTCGGCGGAGGCGATCCGGCGGGTGGCGTCGGCGGTGGGCAGCGACACCACGCCGATGTTCTACATGCTCGGCGAAAAGTACATCGCGTCGCTGGAGCGGATGGGCGGCGCCGACAACGCGAAGGTGGTCGTGCTGCCGGCCGACCTGCAGGAGGCGGTGCGCGGGCTGGTCGGCGGCCTTGCCGCGAAGCGCTGATCCGCCGCCGGCCCGCGCTTCGTCATCGGCGCCCGGGCATGTAGCATAGGCGCCCATGTTTGCCTACATCGTCCGCCGCCTGCTGTACGCGCCGCTGATCCTGATCGGCGTGAATCTGCTCACCTTCGCGCTGTTCTTCGTGGTCAATACCCCCGACGACATGGCGCGGATGCAGCTGGGCGCCAAGCGGGTGACGCCCGAGGCCATCGAACGCTGGAAGGTCGAGCGCGGCTACGACAAGCCGCTGCTGTTCAATAGCGCCGCCGACGGCAACCAAAAACTGACCCGCACGATCTTCTTCGAGAAGTCGCTGCGCATGTTCGTCTTCGACTTCGGCCGCGCCGACGACGGGCGCGACATCGCCAGCGAAATCCGGACGCGGATGGGGCCGTCGCTGGCCATTGCGCTGCCGACCTTCGTCGTCGGCCTGCTGGTGACGGTGTCGTTCGCGCTGCTGCTGGTGTTCTTCCGCGCCAGCTACCTGGATTTTGCCGGCGTGGTGCTGTGCGTGGCGATGATGTCGATCTCGGGTCTGTTCTACATCATCGGCGGGCAATGGCTGGTGTCGAAGATCTGGCATCTGGTGCCCATTTCGGGTTACGGCGGCGGGCTGGATGCGTCGCGCTTCCTGGTGCTGCCGGTGGCGATCGGCGTGGTGGCCGGCATCGGCGCCAGCGCGCGCTGGTACCGCACGATCTTTCTCGAGGAGGCCGGCAAGGATTACGTGCGCACGGCGCGGGCCAAGGGCTTGTCCGAGCTCCAGGCGCTGTTCCGCCATGTGCTGAAGAACGGCATGATCCCGATCCTGACCGGCGTGGTGGTGGTGATTCCGTCGCTGTTCATGGGCAGCCTGATCACCGAATCGTTCTTCGGTATCCCGGGCCTCGGCAGCTACACCATCGACGCGATCAACGCGCAGGATTTTCCGGTGGTGCGGGCGATGGTCTTCATCGGCTCGCTGCTCTATATCGTCGGACTGATCCTCACCGATCTGTCGTACACGCTGGTTGACCCGCGGGTGAGGCTGGAATGACGGGATTCGAACCGCTGGTCCTGTGGACCGATCTGCTGCTCTTCGGGCTGCTGGCCTGCATGGCGCTGGCCGCGTGGAGCGCGCGCCGCAGCGAACCGATGCGCGATGCGTGGCGGCGGGTCGGCGCGAGCAGCGTCGGGATGAGCGCGCTGACCCTGCTCAGCCTGTTCCTGCTGGTCGGCGTCATCGACAGCCTGCACTACCGGGAGCGCCTTGCGCCGGCCGCGGGCACGCCGGCGGCCGACGACCGCCGGCAGCTGTCCACCGAAGTGCGCAGCGCCCTCGATGCGCTGGCTGCGCCGCTGCGCACGCGGGTCGAGAAGACCTATTCGGCGCCGCTGGCCTACCAGCTGTTCTCGAAGCAGACCGTCGAAGGGCAGGGTGGCACCCAGAGCCGGGAGTTTCCACGCCTGAAATTCGGCGGCGCGAACCTGAAGTATCCCGACGAGGATCAGGGCGGCGACATCGTCGGCCGCGCCGGCATGGGGCTGGCGATGGGGGCCGGCGCCTGGCTGCTGGTTGCGGCGGGGCTGGTCGGGGCGGTGGCGGCGTCGCGTCGCGTGCCTTTCGGCGCGGCGTGGCGGGCGGTCTGGCGCGGCAAGGGCGGCCCGGCCTGGCGCGCGGTGCTGGCGACGCTGGGCGTGGTGGTGGCGCTGGTCGGGCCGATTGCCGCGCTGGCGATGGAATATCACGTCTTCGGCACCGACAAGGTGGGGCAGGATGTGCTTTTCCTGACCCTCAAGAGTATCCGCACGGCGCTGATCATCGGCACCCTGACGACGCTCGTCACGCTGCCGCTGGCGGTGGCGCTGGGCATCCTGGCGGGCTACCTCGGCGGCTGGGTGGATGACGTGATCCAGTATCTCTACACGGTGCTGAACTCGATTCCCGGCGTGCTGCTGATCGCCGCCGCGGTGCTGATGATGCAGGTCGTCATCGATACCCACCCGCAGTGGTTCGAGACGGCCGCCGAACGCGCCGATGCGCGCCTGCTGGCGCTGTGCCTGATCCTCGGCATGACCAGCTGGACCGGCCTGTGCCGCCTGCTGCGCGGCGAGACGCTGAAACTGCGGGAGCTGGAGTACGTGCAGGCGGCGCGGGCCTTCGGGGTGTCGACGGCGCGCATCCTCGCCCGCCATGTGCTGCCCAACCTGATGCATCTGGTGCTGATCGCGCTGGTGATGGATTTCTCCGGCCTGGTGCTGGCGGAGGCGGTGCTGTCTTACGTGGGCATCGGCGTCGATCCGGGTACGGTGAGTTTCGGCACGATGATCAACGCCGCGCGGATGGAGCTGGCCCGCGAGCCGATGGTGTGGTGGAGCCTGGTGGCGGCCTTCATCTTCATGTTCGTGCTGGTGCTGGCCGCCAACCTGTTTGCCGACGTGGTGCGCGACGCCTTCGACCCGCGGGCCGGTTGAGCGCGCGGGCTGGGAGTCAGGCCGCGGCCTTGCGCCGGCGCGCCGGCCGCGCCGCCAGTGCGGCGAGTTGCGTTTCGATGGCGTCGGCGATGGCGCCCGGAGTGGGCACCATTGCGGCGTCGGCGAGCAGGCCGATGCGGTAGTGGCCGGCGTAGCTGACGATGCTGATCGCCAGCCCCAGGTCGCCCGACGGGGGGCTCCAGAACATCTGCTCGACGATTTTTGCGCCGCACAGGTAGCGCGGCTGGCGCGCGCCCGGCACGTGGCAGAGGAGGGCGCTGCTCTTCGTCGCCAGCAGTTTGAGAGCCTGCTGCTGCATCGCGCGCGGCGTCTGGCCGAGCAGGCTGAACAGGCCCAGCGCGTGCTGGGCGTCGTAGGCTTCGTGGAAGGCTTCGACGCGGCGAGCGGTTTCGGCGAGACGCCCGGCCGGGTCGGCGATGCCCACCGGCAGTTCGATCGGCATCAGCCCGCAGCGGTTGCCGAGCACCTCGCCGGCGCCTTCGCAGCGCAGGTTGACCGGCATCAGCGTGCGCAGCTCGACGCCTTCCGTCGGGTCGCCCCGGCGCCTGAGGTAGTCGTGGAGGGCGCCGCCGAGGCTGGCGAGGAGCACTGCGCTGGGGGTCGTGCGGTGGGCGTCGGCGAGCGCGGCAACCGTCGTCTCGGCGAGCGGGGCGCTCCAGCTGACGTGCTTGAGGCCCTGCGGTTCGCCTTTCAGGAAAGTGTGGCTGTCGTCGTGCCAGCCGGCCAGCTTGCCGATCTCGACGGCCAGCGCGGTGCTGGCACGGGCGTAGTCGAAAACCTGGCGGGGGTCGATGAGCAGGCTGAGGTATTTGGCCCACACGGCGCCGGACAGCGCGATGCCGTCGATCATCGCACGGGTCAGTGGGGCGTACAGCTGGTCGAAGGAATCGGGCCGGGCCGGTGGCGGCGGCGCGTCGGCATCGACCATCGCCGGCCCGGCGTCGGTGAGCGACTGCAGCACGCCGATCAGTGCGATGCTGTCGGCGATGCACTGGTGCACGCGGGCGATCAGCGCGCTGCCGCCCCGGTAGTGGCCGACGAGGTGCAGCTGCCACAGGGGCCGGGCCGGGTCGAGGGGGGTGGCGGCGAGCTCGCCGATCAGAGTCTGGAGGGCGGCGGTCGCATCGCCGGCGGGGAGCTCGACGGGCACGATGTGGGCGTCGAGGTCCACCTGGGCGCTTTCCCAGATCGCGCCGGCGCTGTCGCGCAGCACGTGCTGGCCAAAACGCTCCATCGGCAGCAGGCGGGTGCGCAGGCAGTCGGCCAGCCCCGCGCGGTCGAGGGGGGTGGCCAGCACCAGCACGCCGATGACTTGCATGAGATTGGTGTTCCGCTCGATCTGCAGCCAGGTCATGTCGAGGCTGCCGAGGCGTTCGAGTCTGCTCATCAGTGACTCCCGGGAGTGCCGGCCGGGCGGGATGCCCCGCCGATCTCATCCGAATAATTCTGCGCCTATTCGGCCGGGCCCGGAAGAGCGGGCCGGGCCGGCGACTAAAGATGAAGGACGCTCGTGCCGTTACCGATTCAGTGAGCGCGGGCGTGCCTCCCGCCGGCCGGCTTGAAATTACTTCAAATGGACATCTCTGCTCCTTCCCGTGGCGAAGACCTGATCGATTTCCTCGAGGACGACGAGGCGAGTGAGGCGGAATCCGGCGCCGGCAACTGGAAGGTGCTGGTCGTCGACGACGATGCCGAAGTCCATCAGGCCACGGTGTTTGCGCTCAGCGAGGTGATCGTCTGCGGGCGTCCGCTCGAGTTGCTGCATGCCTTTTCGGCCAGCGAAGCGCGGACCGTGCTGGCGGCGAGCCGCGATGTGGCGGTGATTCTCCTCGACGTGGTGATGGAGCGTCACGACGCCGGACTCGATCTCGTCCGCGTGATCCGCCAGGAGCTCGGACTGAGCGACGCGCGCATCGTGCTGCGCACCGGCCAGCCGGGCTACGCGCCCGAACTGAGCATCATCCGCGAGTACGACATCAACGACTACCGCACCAAGGCCGAACTCACCCATACCCGCCTGATCACCACGCTGACCGCCGCGATCCGTTCCTACGAGCAGATCTGCGCCCTCAACGAAAACCGGCGGGGGCTCGAATTCCTGATCGAAACCGGCAACCAGATTTTCATTCCGCGGGATGTCTGCGCCTTTGCCGAGGTGGCGCTGCGCCACTTGGCGACGCTGATCGGCGGGGACGTTGGCGCCGCCTTCTGCGGCCCGGCGGAGTGGGACGGGGTGCCCGGCGAGCAGGAAGAACTCGCCATTCTCGCGGCGACCGGCAGCTATCGCAAAATGATCGGCCAGTCGATCGGCGACCTCGGCGACACGCCGCTCCGCCGCTCGCTCCGGCGCGGGCTCGCCGGGCGGCAGCACGTTTTCGACGCCACCTCCGGCTGCCTCTACCTCGGCCGGGTGCACGGCAAGGAAGCCATGGTGCACGTCGATCTGCCGGCCAGCGCCAGCGACCTCACCCGGCGGGTCATCGAGGTGCTGTGCGTCAATCTGCGGGTCGGCTTCGAGAACGTGGTGCTCTTCGAACGCCTGAACTTCTTCGCCTACTTCGACCCGCTGACCCGGCTGCCGAACCGGACCCGCTTCCTCGACCGCCTCGACGAACGTTTGCCGGTGCTGGCGCGGTCGGGCTGGAAGCTCGGCATCATCGACATCGTCCGCTTCTCGGAGCTCAACGACGCCCTTGGTCACCGCAGCGGCGATCTGCTGCTGGTTGAAGTGACCCGCCGCCTGCAGGCCCGCGTCGGACCCGACGCGCTGGTCGCCCGCGTGGCCGGGGATGCCTTTGGTGTGTGCTGGCTCCCGGGCGAGGGCGGCGTCGGGTCGATCCTCGATGTCTTCGCGGCGCCGTTTGTCGTGCGCAGCCATTCGATTCCGATGCGGGCCCGTGCCGGCTTCGTGGACGTCACCGCGGTTCCGGGCGGTGCGGTCGAGCTGCTCAAGCGCGCCAACCTCGCGCTCAGCCATGCCAAGCAGGAAGGCGACCAGCACTGGCGGTTCTTCTCCATCGAAATGGAAGCCAACACCCAGAACCGGGTGCAGTTGCTCAACGAACTGCGTTCGGCCCTGCATCTTGGTGAAGGCCTCGAACTCCATTACCAGCCCCAGATATCGCCGCTACGCCAGCAGGTCGTCGGCTGCGAGGCCCTGATCCGCTGGATCAAGCCGCACGGCCAGATGGTGTCGCCCGATGTGTTCATCCCCCTTGCCGAATACACCGGATTGATCGTCGAGATCGGCGACTGGGTGTTCGCCGAGGCTTGCCGGCAGATCGTGCGCTGGGATCGTGACGGCCTGCCGCGCTTCCGGGTCGGCATCAACATCTCGGCGGCCCAGTTCCGTGAGCCGGATTTCGTCGCCAAGATCGCCGGCGTGATCGCCGAAACCGGGGTCAGCCCGTCGCGACTCGAACTGGAAATCACCGAATCGGTGGCGATGGAAGATCCCGAATCCGTCGCCCGTCAGTTGCACGAACTCAAGGCGCTGGGCCTGAGGGTGGCCGTCGATGATTTCGGTTGCGGTTTTTCGTCGCTCGGCAGTCTCAACCGCTTGCCGTTCGACCGCGTCAAGATCGATCGCGCCTTCGTGCGGGAACTCACGCCCGAAACGTCGCAGGATTGCATCGCGACGATGATCGTCAAGCTGGCCAGGAGCCTGGGGCTGGAAGTGACGGCGGAAGGCGTTGAAACCGAAACCCAGGCGCGCCTGCTCGAGGAAATGGGCTGCAAGGAAATGCAGGGCTTCCTGTACAGCCGGCCGATGAACGCCGTGGCGCTGGAAAGCTGGATCAGAGGAAAAGGCCTGTAGAAGGCCCGCGCAGATTTATTTCCGCAATTATCTTGACGCGTTCCGATAGTCCCTTATAATGCGCCCTCTTTCGCAGCGGCATCGTTGTTTTGGATGCGGCGGCGGGGAGGGTGCCGGGGGCTGTGTGGTTTGGGTTTCCGGTGGCATCAGGTGTTTGGCGGATCGGCGGTACAGAAGATTTCGCGAGATGCTTGACGGGGCGGATAAGCTCTGTATAATGCGCACCTCTTCGCTGCAGGACGCAGCGGTTCTTTAAAAAGATGAACAACCGATAGGTGTGGGTACTCGGTTTCGAGGGTGTT
>SSSX01000460.1 GCA_015657735.1 Zoogloeaceae bacterium | reverse complement strand
GCCCCCACCACGCCGCCACCCGACGAACCGGCCACCGCCAGCGCCGTCGCGCCCGTCGCCAACCGTAACGCCGACAGCCCTGCTCCCGCGCCCGTCCGATCCGGCGCGGCGGCCGCGGGTCTCCGTGTAGCCCACCCGCCGACGACGGCTCCGGACTCCGCTCCGGCTGCCGCTGCCGCGGAGCAGATCCACCGCACCGGCCCGCCGCTGCGCACCATCGGCGCAGCCCGCACGCAGCCCGACCACCTCGACACCGCCACCGATGCCGGCCGGACGCAGCCCAGCCCGCCATCCGCCCCGCAGCACCGCGCAGCCACGGCGGCCGCGCCTAGTGTCGTCGCCTCACATGCCGGCACGCCCGCCCCGACCGCCCCAGCCGCCGACGAACCCCGCCCGGCGCCGGCCGCGATCCGCCCCCCGCGCAACTGGCGCCTCCGCCCGACGCCGCTGCGGGCTGTCGAGCCGTCATCCAACCCGCCCCCCGGCGAGCCTTCCGAACAGGCAGCCGGCCACCCCGCCGCGCCCCAACCGGCCGCGCCCAGCCTGCTGCCGCGCAACCCGGCCCTGACCCGCGTGATGCAGGCCATGGACCCGGTGCTCGACCGGGCCTGGCAGCTCACCGACGCCGCCCTGCAGCCCGCCACCGACGCCGCGCCGGCGCCCGCCGCCGACACGCCCGCGCCGCGCGTCGCCAATCATTTCCACGTGAACGTGGCGCTCGGCAGCGACACCGCCGCCGGCCGCGACCCGCAGCAGCTCCAGGACGCCCTCGCCGCCCTGCTGCGCGACGCCGCCCGGCGCCAGGGGCTGGACGTATGAAAGCCGGCGCCAACCACACGGCCTTCCAGGTCAGCATCGGCGGGGCGCTGGCCAGCAGCAAGGCGGCCGAATCCCGGCGCCAGCTGCTGCAGCTGCAGGTCGAACTGGACATGGACGGCCCGACCGCCCACTGCCTCGTCGATCTGGCCGACGGCAGCCCGCCGGCCGCCGGCGACCCGGTCGAGGTCAAGCTCGACAGCGGCGGCGGCATGCAGACCGTGTTCACCGGCATCGTCGCCGGCGCCGAGGCCAGCCCCACCGGCCAGCGCATCGTCGCCCACGGCGCCTTCGCCCGCCTCGGCCAGACCGAAGTCGAGGGCAGCTACGCCAGCGTGGCGGCCGACTTCATCGTCAAGGATCTGATCGGCAAGGCCGGCGCCACCGCCGGCACCGTCGCCAAGGGGCCGGAGCTCGCGGCCTGGGCGCTGCACCGCGGGCCGACGGCCCTCGGCCACCTGCGCAGCCTGGCCCTGCTGTGCGGCGCCGGGCTGTTTGCCGACGGCAGCGGCAAGATCCACTGCGCCGCCCCCAAAACGGGCAGCGCCGATCACAGCTTCACCTTCGGCGAAACCGTCATCCGCCTGGCGGTGCAGCAGCTGCCCCCGGCCTTCGACAGCATCGAGGTGTGGGGCGAAGGCGCAGCCAGCGCCAAGGGCGCCGACAAGGCCCACTGGCTCAGCACCGACCTGTCCGGCGTCAGCGCCAAGGCCTGCGTCGGCGCCGACGGCACGGTGCAGACCGGCAAACTCGGCGAGCGCCCGCTGCGCCTGCGCGAAGGCGCGCTGCGCTCCGGCGAGGCGGTCGAAGCGGTCGCCAAGGCCTGGGCCACCAGCCTGGCAGCGCGCCTGCTGCGCGGCAGCATCGAAGTCTTCGCGGCGCCCAAGGTGGTGCCCGGCGATCTCGTCGAGATCACCGGCCTGCCCGACGGCCACGCCGCCGCCGGCCTGCTCGGCCAGGGCCGGCAGCTCCACGTGCGCGGCGTGCGCCACGTCCTCGACCGCCAGCGGGGCGCCCTGACCCGCCTCTCGTTCTAGCGCGGAGCCGGCCATGAGCGTGCGCATCGGCAAGATCGAGCTCACCGGCGTGCAGGATCTGCACACCGAGGAGGCGCGCACCCTCGTCGAGCAACGGGTGCCGGAGCAGCAGGGCAGCGTGTTCCAGGATCTCGGCCGCGAGCCGGTGACGATCCTGATCGACGGCCTGCTGTTCGGCGACGACGCGCTGTCGGCCCTCGAAACCCTGCGCCAGGCCCACGCCAAGGCCGAGCCCCAGTCCTTCGCCGCCGATCTGGTGGTGGGCACCGACCTCACCGAAGTCATCATCGAGGATTTCCGCGTCCGCCAGCTGGCCGGCTACCGCGACCGCTACCGCTTCAGCCTGCGCCTGCGCGAGCACATCGAGCCGCCCCAGGCCAGCGATGCCGCGCTGGCCGACGTCAATCAGGGCGTGGCCGCCGACAGCGCCGCGTGGGGCGACGGCAGCCTCGCCGCCGCCGGCGTGCTGCAAGATCCGGCGTCGCTGCCGTCGGCCCTCGCCGCCAACCCGGCGCTGCTCGACAGCCTCGACATGGACGCCCTCGGCGATGCCGTTGCCAACAACCTCGACAGCCTCGACACGGGCCAGCTCAACGGCATGCTCGACACCCTGGCTGCCGCCGACCCGAGCAAGGCCGGCGGCTTCTTCGACGCGCTCGGCAAGGCCGGCGCCCTCGGCAGCATGCTGGCCAAGTACGCCCAGGAAGGCGCCGCCTTCCTCAAGCAGCTCGACCCGTCCAAGCTCAGTTCGCTGATGAAGGCGTTCTCGGGCGGGCTGGAATTCCTCAACCAGTTGAAGAAGGTCGCCGACGCCGCCGGCCACCTGGCCAGCGACATCAAGAACCTGCAGCTCCCGCCCGAGCTCGACCGCATCGTCAAGGGAGGCCTGAAATGAGCACCCCGGCCGACGTCGTCCGCGACCTCGCCGCGCTGGTGCGCGAGCTGGCCGCCCTGCTCGAAACCCAGACCGCCAGGGAAATCCCCAACATCGCCCGCGATCTCGGCGCCCAGCCGCAGCTCGCCCAGGGGGTCGACGCGCTCGGCCGGGTGCTCGGCGAAATCCGCGCTGGCGCCGTGCCGCTGCGCCGCACCGCGATCGACGCCGACGCGCTGGTGGCCCTGCTCGGCTGCGTGCCGGGCTTCGTCGCCGGTGTCGGCGACGCGGTGAACGCCTCCGGCGACTGGCTGGCCGGCATGGGGCTGGGCCTCGATGACGCCGCCGGCGCCGCCCGCAACCTGTCCGGCCCGCTGCGCCAGGTTTCCGGCGTGCTAGACATGGGCGTCGACGCCGCCGAAGGCGCCGTCGCCATCCTCGCCCCCGGCGAGTGGCGCGGCCTGATCGCCGCGCTCGACCGCCTGTCCGCTTCGCTCAAGGCGCTGAAAACACCCGGCGCCACTCAACCCGCAGCGCCCTCCGCCTCCGGCGCCGCACTTTCTGGAGGATGAAAATCATGGCTGACAGCCTTCCCGCCACGTCCGACGGGCGTGCCGACAATCCCTTCCGCGCGGTCGCGATCCTGCTCGACGGGGTGCGCACCGGCCTCGAGAACAGCAAGCGCCAGGATCAGGCCCCCCGCTGGGTGCGCGTCGTGCGGGTGCGCGAGTTCCGCGACGACGCCATCGCCAAGGGCGTGATGAAGGCGATGGACGTGCTGACCCTGGCCATCGCCTACCTGCAGCGCTTCACCCTCGACGCCAACGACCTGCTGATCCAGGGCGACGCCGCCAAGGCGCTGGTCGAGGTGTCCGCCGAATTCATCAAGACCGCCACCAGCAAGGAATTCATCAACTCCCTCGAAGTGGCTGTCGGGCAGGACCCGAGCCCCGACTCGCCGATCCCCGACGTGGCCAACATCATCGACAAGATCGTCCAGATCGCCGACAAGGTGCCCGAACCGGACGACCTCAAGGTCATCGGCGCGGCGCTCTACAAGCTGCTCGGCATCGAGCAGGCGTCCCTCGACGAAGCCAAGCTCGGCAGCGCCACCGAGAGCCACATCGTGCTCGCCAACACCGGCAAGCTGCGCCTGCTGCAGTTCGGCTTCGACCAGAGCTTCAAGCTGCAGAACTTCGGCAAGGGCGCCAGCGTCGCCTCGCTCGACGTGAACCGCCTCGGCGCCCGCCGCCTGCTCGAAGCCACCGCCGACAAGCAGCCCGCCAAGTCGGTCGGCAAGTTCGGCGACGCGCCCGACACCGAAACCGTGTGGGAGCTCGATTTCTCCACCGACAAGGCCGGCATCGACGTGCAGGAAGCCAACAGCATCCTCGAGGCGCTGGGCTATGCCGAACCGGCCGTCGCCGACCGCAAGGTGTTCAGCGCCGAATTCGCCGGTCGCCTGCGCACCTTCCAGCAGATCAACGAGATACCACTGTCCGGCAAACTCGACAACCCGACCCTCAACCGCCTGTTCCACCTCGATTTCGACGCCAAGAACCTGAAGCGCGCCAAACGCTTCAAGGCCGAAGCGCTGCCCAAGGGTTTCGACCCGATGAAGAAGTAAGCGCCGCCCGAGCCCGCCATGAGCGACCCGATCGACATCATCCGCGCGGTGGTCCGCGACGAGCTGCGCAAGCTGCGCCTCGGCGACCTGGCGGTGGTGACCAGCGTCTTCCCGCACACCGGCGCGGACGACGGCCACAACCACGAGTGCACGGTGAAGCTGCGCGAAGGCGGGCTCGAGCTGCGCCAGGTGCCCGTCGCCACGCCCCACGTGGGCATGGCGAGTGCGCCGCAGGTGGGCGATCTGGTGCTGCTCAGCTACGTCGGCGGCGACCCCAACCGGGCCATCGTGGTCGGCCGGCTGTATTCCGAGAAGATCAACCCGCCGCTCCACAAGGAAAAGGAATGGCACGTCTTCGCCACCGCCGACGGGGTCAGCAGCTTTTCGATCGACGCCGACGAATCGTGTGTCGTCACGGCCGGCAAGACCATCGTCACGGTAAAGAAGGACGGCAACGTCGAGGTGC
>SSSX01000061.1 GCA_015657735.1 Zoogloeaceae bacterium | reverse complement strand
CGGCGCGCCGTTCGGTCTGATGACCGAGTACGACGACCCGTGGGTCGGCGGCGCCCAGGCGATCAAGTTCGACATCAAGACCTACAACATCAACCCGAGCGTCGCCTATCGCGTCAACGACATGGTGTCGATCGGCGGTGGCGTCAGCATCCAGAAGATGGAGGTCGAGTACGCCCGCCTCGCCACGGTCACCTCGGCAGCGCTGGCGGCGACCCGGGTGACCCTGAACGCCGACGACATCGGCCTGGGCTGGAACATCGGCGCGCTGTTCAACGTGAGCCCGTCGACCAAGGTCGGCGTCTCCTACCGTTCGAAGATCAAGCACAACCTGTCGGGCGACCTGACCGTCACCGGTCCGGCGGCCGGCGCCAGCGCCGCGCTGACGACCGGCGCCGCGAAGGCCGACGTGGAACTGCCCGACGCCTTCATCCTCAGCGTCGCGCAGAACCTCAACGACCGCTGGGAAATGCTCGGTGACATTTCCTGGACCGGCTGGAGCAGCATCCAGAAGGTGGATATCGTGCGGACCAGCGGCGCGCTGGCGGGGGCGACGGTGCAGACCCTCGACACCGTGTTCCGCGACACCTGGCGCTATGCGCTCGGCGCCAACTACCGTCTGAACGACACCGTCAAGCTGAAGTTCGGCATCGCCTATGACCAGACCCCGGTGCGCGACGCGGCCCATCGCCTGACGTCCCTGCCGGACAACAACCGGACCTGGTTCACCACCGGGGCGCAGGTCAAGGTCACCAAGACGTCGGTGCTGGACGCCGGCGTGGCCTACCTCAACGTGCCCGAATCCCATGTCGACAACAACCAGACCGCCCTCGGTCGCGGTCGCGTCACCGGCGTCTACGACGCCCGCGTGTGGATCTTCGGCGCGCAGTACTCGATGGCCTTCTGATTCCGATCCACCCCGTCCGGTGCCGGGTTTCCGGTGCCGGATATTTTTCCCTTATCCCGATGGCCCGCTCCGACTCTCTTCCCGACGCCAAGACCCGTATCCTCGACGCCGCCGAACGGCTGTTCATGGAGAACGGCTACGCCGCCACCTCGGTGCGCATGATTACCGGCGCCGCGGGGGTGCCGGTGGCGCTGGTCAACTACCACTTCGGCTCCAAGCAGGGGCTCATGGAAGCCGTGTACGAGCGGGCCCTGGGCGCCCGCGGCGGCAGTCGGGTGAGCTATCTCGACAAGCTCGAAGCCGAGGCCGGCGGCCAGGCGATTCCGGTCGATGTGCTGGTGGATGCCTTCCTGTCGTCGGCCCTGCGCCTGACCCGCAAGGACACGATCTCGGGCGAAGTCTTCAAGCAGCTCATCGGGCGGGCGTTTTACGAGCCCGGTCCGGGCACCGAGGCCTTCTTCCCGATCGAGTACCGGGAAGCGGTGGACCGCTACCGCCAGGCCTTCATGCGCACGCTGCCCCACTTGTCGCAGGACGATGTGGTGTGGCGCATGTATTTCATCGTCGGCATCGTCGCCTACGCGATGGCCGGAAAGGATGTGATGCGGATGACCGAAACCTATTCCCTCGCCGATGCCGGCCGGCCGGACGGCATCCTGGCGCGGCTGCGGCCCTTCATCGTGGCCGGCTTTGTGGCCCCGGCGGGTGTCATGCCAACACTGTTCGCGTCGGCCTGATTTTTTCTTTTCTTGCATTTAAGTTTATGATTGCGCTAAGATTTGAACAGTTGTTCAAATCTTGAGTCAGCCTTATCAACGATAACAGCGACCCGACCGGGTCGTGTCAGAAGGAGGAGCATGTGAGCAGACTGATCATTCGCAAGGTGGCCGTGCTGGGCGCCGGCGTGATGGGGGCGCAGATTGCCGCCCACTGCGCCAACGCCGGCGTGCCGGTGATCCTTTTCGATCTTCCCGCCAAGGAAGGCGATCCCAACACCATCGCCCGCAAGGCCGTCGAGGGGCTGAAGAAGCTCGACCCGGCCCCGCTGGCGAGCCGCGACCGCGCGCAGTTCATCGACGTCGCCAACTACGGCGCCGACCTGGAAAAGCTGCGCGAGGCCGATCTCATCATCGAGGCCATCGCCGAGAAGATGGAATGGAAGCTCGACCTTTACGCCAAGGTCGCGCCCTTCGTCCGCCCGGACGCGATCTTCGCGTCGAACACCTCGGGCCTGTCGATCGGCGCCCTCGACGAAGGTCTGCCCGAATCGATGCGCGACCGCTTCTGCGGCATCCACTTCTTCAACCCGCCGCGCTACATGGCGCTGGTCGAGCTGATCGCCACCGGCCGCACCGAGCCGGCCATGCTCGACGATCTGGAAGCCTGGCTGACGACCCGCCTGGGCAAGAGCATCGTCCGCGCCAAGGACACCCCCAACTTCGTCGCCAACCGCGTCGGCGTGATGTCGATCATGGCCGTGATGCACCACACCACGCGCCTGGGCCTCGGTTTCGACGAAGTCGACGCGCTGACCGGTCCGCTGATCGGCCGCCCGAAGAGCGCCACCTTCCGCACCGGCGACGTGGTCGGCCTCGACACGCTGGCGCATGTCGTCGGCAACATGCAGGCGACCTTGTCCGGCGACCCGTGGCACGCCTATTTCAACAACCCCGAGTGGCTCACCGCGCTGATCGCCAAGGGTGCGCTGGGGCAGAAGACCAAGGGCGGCATCTACCGCAAGGAAGGCAAGACCATCGTCGTCTTCGATCCGGCGACGCAGGCGTACCGCCCGAGCGCCGGCGAGGTCGCGCCCGAAGTGCTGGCCATCCTCAAGAACCGCAACCCGGCCGAGAAGTTCGCCCAGCTGCGCGCCAGCCAGCACCCGCAGGCGCAGTTCCTGTGGTCGATCTTCCGCGACGTCTTCCACTACTGTGCCTACCAGCTGGCCGACATCGCCGACAACGCCCGCGACGTCGACTTCGGCATGCGCTGGGGCTTCGGCTGGTCGCAGGGGCCGTTTGAAACCTGGCAGGCCGCCGGCTGGCAGAGCATCGCCGAGGCGGTCAAGGCGGACATCGACGCCGGTCTGGCGATGAGCGCCGCGCCGCTGCCGGCGTGGGTGTTCGACGGCCGCCAGGGCGTGCACACGCCGGAAGGTTCGTGGAGCGCCGCCGACGCGGCCTTCAAGCCCCGCCCGGCGCTGCCGGTGTATGGCCGCCAGATCTACCCCGAGCAGGTGCTCGGCGAAGCCGCGCCCGATATGGGCGTGACGCTGTGGGAAAACGACGGCGTACGCCTGTGGAACCTGCCGGCGAAAGACGCCCGCATCGGCATCCTGTCCTTCAAGTCGAAGATGCACGCGATCGGCGAAGAGGTGCTGGACGGCGTGCTCGAAGCCGTGGCCCGCGCCGAGCGCGATCTCGACGGCCTGGTGATCTGGCACGAAGCGCCGTTCGCCGTCGGCGCCAACCTGCAGCAGGTCGCCGAAGCGTTCAAGGCCGGCAAGTTCGACCTGCTCGAAAAGACCGTCGCCAAGTTCCAGCAGGCCTCGATGGCGCTCAAGCACGCGATGGTTCCCACCGTCGCGGCCGTGCAGGGCATGGCCCTGGGCGGCGGCTGCGAGTTCGCGATGCACGCCAGCCACCGGGTGCTGGCGCTGGAGAGCTACGTCGGCCTCGTCGAAGTGGGCGTCGGCCTGATTCCGGCCGGCGGCGGCTCGAAGGAGTTCGCGCTGCGCGCCGCGGCGATGGCCACCCGGACCGCCGGCGGCGACGTCTTCCCGTTCATCCAGAACAGCTTCCAGACCATCGCCATGGCGAACGTCTCGAAGAGCGCGCTGCAGGCTGTCGAGCTGGGCTTCGCGAAGGAAGCCGACGACATCGTCTTCAACGCCCATGAGCTGCTCCACGTGGCCCTGCACCGCGCCCGCGCGCTGGCCGAATCCGGCTGGCAGCCGCCGCTGGTACAGCGTGCGGTGCCGGTCGCCGGCCGCAACGGCATCGCCACCTGCGAAATGATGCTGATCAACATGAAGGAAGGCGGCTTCATTTCCGGGTGGGACTACCGCGTCGCCCGCGCGGCCGCCACCGCGCTGTGCGGCGGCGAGGTGGAAACCAACGCCCGCGTGTCGGAGCAATGGCTTCTCGACGTGGAGCGGGCCCAGTTCGTCGACCTGCTGAAGACCGAGAAGACCCAGCAGCGCATCCTGCACATGCTGGAAACCGGCAAGCCGCTGCGTAACTAATCCGAGGGAACCGAGACAATGAGCAAGCAGATTCAGGAAGCCTACATCGTCGCCGCCACCCGCACTCCGGTGGCCAAGCGCAACGGCATGTTCCGCAACGTGCGCCCCGACGACATGCTGGCCCATGTGCTGCGGTCGGTCGTCGGCCAGGTGCCGGGGCTGGACGCCAGCGAGATCGCCGACGTGATCGTCGGCTGTGCGATGCCCGAAGCCGAGCAGGGCATGAACGTGGCGCGCATCGGCGTGCTGCTGGCCGGCCTGCCCAACAGCGTGCCGGGCATCACCATCAACCGTTTCTGTTCGTCCGGCCTGCAGGCCGTGGCCGACGCCGCGGCGCGCATCCGGCTGGGCGAGGCGGACGTGATGATCGCCGCCGGCACCGAAAGCATGACGGCGATGCCGCAGATCATGGGCAACAAGATCTCCCTCAACCCGGCGATCTTCGCGAAGGACGAAAACCTCGCCATTGCCTTCGGCATGGGCCTCACCGCCGAGAAGGTCGCCCAGAAGTGGCAGATCGACCGCGCGGCGCAGGACGCCTTCGCGGTGCAGTCCAACCAGCGCGCCGCCGCCGCCATCGCCGCCGGCGACTTCCGCGACGAGATCACGCCCTACACGGTGCGTACCCATCTGCCGGGTGAGGGTGGCACGGTGCGCGTCGTCGAGCGCGTCTGCGACACCGACGAAGGCCCCCGCGCCGACGCGTCGCTGGAAAGCCTCGGCAAGCTCAAGCCGGTGTTCGCCGCCCGCGGGTCGGTGACGGCCGGCAACAGCTCGCAGATGTCGGACGGTGCCGGCGCGGTGCTGCTGATGTCGGAAGCCGCCGTGAAGCGCTATGGCGTCACCCCCATCGCCCGCTTCTGCAGCTACTCGGTGGCCGGCGTGCCGCCGGAAATCATGGGCATCGGCCCGGTCGAGGCGATTCCCCGCGCCCTCAAGGCGGCGGGCATCGCGCAGAGCCAGCTCGACTGGATCGAACTCAATGAAGCCTTCGCCGCGCAGGCGCTGGCGGTGGCGCAGCAGCTCGATCTCGATCCGACGAAGATCAACCCGCAGGGCGGCGCCATCGCCCTCGGCCACCCGCTCGGCGCGACCGGGGCGATCCGCGCGGCGACGCTGATGAGCGCGATGCGACGTGGCAAGGCCCGCTACGGCATGATCTCGATGTGCATCGGCACCGGCATGGGCGCGGCGGGCGTCTTCGAGAAGCTCTGACGCGGCCGGCCGCGGCCGGCAGGGTGCAAGTGCGATCAGCCCCGTCCGCAGTGCGGGCGGGGCTGATTTTGCTTGCGCGGGCAGCTACGCTGGAAATTCGGATACCGACAAACCGGAGGACACATCATGCCAGGCGCCCACCCCGCGGACGGCCCCTACGCCTATCCGCTGCTGATTAAGCAGATCCTCGTCACGCCGCTGGCCCACGCGGCTGACCAGGAGATCGTCTATCGCGACCGCTGCCGCCACACCTACCGGGACATGGTGGCCCGCATCGGCCGCCTGGGCAGTGCGCTGAGCCGCCTAGGCGTGGGTCACGGCGACACCGTGGCGGTGGCCGACTGGGACACTCACCGCTACCTCGAAAGCTACTTCGCGATCCCGATGCTCGGCGCCGTGCTGATGACCGTCAACGTGCGCCTGTCGCCCGAGCAGATCGCCTACACCATCGATCACAGCGAAGCCGGCACGCTGCTGATCAACACCGAATTCCTGCCCATCCTCGATGCCATCCGGGCGCGCCTGCCGAAGCTCAAGCGCATCGTGCTGCTCGCCGACGAGCCCTGTGATCCGGCCGCTGCGGGCGCCGTCGGCGAGTACGAAGCGCTGCTGGCGGCCGCCGACCCGCGGCACGTCTTTCCGGATTTCGACGAGAACACCCGCGCCACCACGTTCTACACCACCGGCACCACCGGTCTGCCGAAGGGCGTCTTCTTCAGTCATCGCCAGCTCGTGCTGCACACCCTCGGCGCGCTCGGCGGGCTGGCTGCCGCGCCATCCGGCCAGAACTTCCACCGCGGCGACGTGTACATGCCGATCACCCCGATGTTCCACGTCCACGCCTGGGGGCTGCCCTACGTGGCGACGCTGCTCGGCGTCAAGCAGGTGTATCCGGGTCGTTACGTGCCCGACGCGCTGCTCGCGCTGCGCCGCAGCGAAGGGGTGAGCTTTTCCCATTGCGTGCCGACCATCCTGCAGATGCTGCTGCAGGCGCCGGCGTCGGCGCAGACCGATCTTGCGGGCTGGAAGATGGTGATCGGCGGCTCGGCCTTCACCGCCGGTCTGGCCGCCCAGGCGGTGGCCCGCGGGATGGACGTGTTCAGCGGCTACGGCATGTCGGAAACCTGCCCGGTGCTGACCCTGGCCCAGCTGCAGCCGGCCGAACTCGAACTGCCGCCCGAGCAGACCGTGCCGGCCCGCTGCCGCACCGGCTTGCCGCTGCCGCTGGTGGACCTGCGCATCGTCGACGGCAATATGGACGACGTGGCCCACGACGACCATGCCCAGGGCGAGGTCGTCGTGCGCGCGCCGTGGCTGACCCAGGGCTACTTCAACAACCCGGAAGCCAGCGCCCAGCTGTGGGAAGGCGGCTGGCTGCACACCCAGGACATCGGCCGCATCGCGTCCGGCGGCTCGTTGCAGATCACCGACCGCATCAAGGACGTGATCAAGTCGGGCGGCGAGTGGATTTCGTCGCTCGAGATCGAAACCCTGATTTCCCGGCATCCGGCGGTGGCCGAAGTGGCGGTGCTCGGCGTGCCCGACGCCCGCTGGGGCGAGCGCCCGCTGCCGGTGGTGGTGCTGAAGGCCGACGCCGGGGCGGTGAGCGCCGAGGACATCATCGCCTACCTGCGCACGCAGGCCGAGTCCGGGCGGATCTCGCGCTTCGCGGTGCCCGAGCAGATCCGCTTTGTCGACAGCATCGACAAGACCAGCGTCGGCAAGATCAACAAGCGGCAGATGCGCGAACGCTATGCCGGCGGTTGAGGCGCGCCCCGAATAGTGCAACCGAACCGCGCCGGCGTTCCGGCGCCCCCGACTCACACGACAACCATGACTCCTCCGACAACCATGAACTCCCCGATCCTGCTCGACGTCGCCGACGGCGTCGCGACCCTGACCCTGAACCGCCCGGCGGCCCTCAACGCGCTGTCCTTCGAAATGTTGTCGGCGCTGGCCGATAGCACCGCGCAACTGGCCCGGCGAACCGATCTGCGGGTCGTCGTGATCCGAGGTGCCGGCGAGCACTTCATGGCCGGGGGCGATATCCACGATTTCGCGTCGCAACTGCACCTCTCGCCGGAGAGCCGCATCGCCAGCTTCCGCGCGACCATCGAGCAGCACGTCAATCGCAGCATCGAAGCGCTGGCCGAGCTGCGCGTGCCGGTGGTCGCCCGCGTGCATGGCGCCTGCGCCGGCTTTGGTCTGTCGCTGGTGCTGGCCTGCGATCTGGTGGTGGCGGCCGACAGCGCCAGCTTCACCACCGCCTACGCCAGCATCGGACTGTCCGGCGACGGCGGCATGTCGTGGTTCCTGCCGCGCATCGTCGGCCGGCACAAGGCTTTCGAGCTGTTCCTGCTGGCCGAGCGTTTCGACGCCGCCGAGGCGCTGCGGCTGGGCATCGCCAACCGGGTCGTGCCGGCGGCCGAACTGGACGCCGCCGTCGCCATGCTGGTCGGGCGCATTGTCGGCGGCCCGCGGGAAGCCTACGCGGAGATGAAACGCCTGCTCAACCAGTCTCCCGACCAGTCCCTCGACACCCAGCTGCAGCTGGAGGCCGAGGCCTTTGCGCGCTGCTCCGCGCGGCCCGATTTCGACGAAGGCGTGGGCGCCTTCCTCGCCAAGCGCGCGCCGCGTTTCAACGGCTGAACCGGCTGGCCAGCAGGCCCAGCCATTCGTGGGCGGCGTAGGCGCCGGCATAGGCCGAGTTCATGCTCGGCGCGCTGGGAATCACCTCGTCGCCGCCCGGCGGACCCTGCTGGAAGGCGGTCGGAGCCGGGATCACCTCGAAGCCGGCCCCCGCGAAGGCGTCCGCCGCGCGGCGCATGTGGGCCGCGTGGGTCACCAGCACGATGCGCCGGGCGCCGGCCGGCAGCAGGATCGCGGCGCTCAGCCTGGCGTTGTCGCGGGTGTCGAGGGAGCGCTCTTCGGCCCACCGCACGGCGACGCCGAAATCTTCTTCCAGCGTCTTCTTCATCAGCGCCGCTTCCGGCTCGCTCTTCGCCGGCGCGCCGCCCGACACCAGCACCGGCAGACCCGACTGGCGGGCCAGCCGGGCGCCATAGCGCACCCGCTCGAGAGTGATCCGGTTCACCGTCTGGCCGCCGAATTCGGGCGCGTTCTTGCGCGCGCCGCCGCCGAGGATGACGATCGCGTCCGCCCGGCGGAGCGCCTCGGGCTGCAGCACCGGGGCGGTTTCGAGTCCGCGCAGCAGCCAGTCGACCGGCCCCGGGGTGGCCAGCAGCAGCGCCAGCGCCAGCCCGCTCCACGCCAGCAGCTTGCCGGTGCGCGGCCGGCGTCCGAGCAGCAGCAGGCCCACGCCGACCACCACGAGGGGCAGCACGGGCGGCAGCAGCAGGATGGAAAGCAGCTTTTTGACGATGAACATGGCGAAAACAGGCCGGCGGACGCGGAAGCCGCATTGTCGCTGAAGAAGGGCGCGGCTATCATCCCAGCGTCCGTTCCACGCCGTCGGCACGCCAGTCATCAGGGGAAAGATCATCGTCAGCACAAGGTTTGAGCCGCAGCCGCGCAGCACCCTGGCCGGGGAGCCCGCGCGATGATCGAAGTGGG
>SSSX01000459.1 GCA_015657735.1 Zoogloeaceae bacterium | reverse complement strand
GTCGATGCCCGTGGCGCGGTGATCGCGCTGAACAGCGATGTCGAAGGCTACCTGCGCGCGTCCGAGTTCTCCCGCGACCGTGTGGACGACCTCTCCGCGCTGCTGAAGGTCGGCGAGAGCGTCGAAGCGCTGATCGTCAACGTGGATCGCAAGACCCGTGGCATCAACCTGTCGATCCGCGCCAAGGATCAGGTCGAGCAGAACGAGGCGATGAGCAAGCTGGCATCTGACAGCGGCTCCGCTGCCAGCGGCACCACCAACCTCGGTGCGCTGCTGAAGGCCAAGCTCAACGAGCAGAAGTAAGCGGTTCGGGCATGACCAAGTCGGAGCTCATCGCCCGGCTGGCGGAGCGTTTTCCCCAGCTGGTCGCGAAGGACGCCGAGTTTGCGGTAAAGATGATTCTCGATGCGATGACCGACGCCCTGTCGCGGGGTGATCGCATCGAGATCCGCGGATTTGGCAGCTTTGCCTTGAATTACCGCCCTCCCCGCGTCGGGCGCAATCCCAAGTCGGGTGAGAAGGTGCAAGTGCCGGAGAAGTACGTTCCGCACTTCAAGGCCGGCAAGGAATTGCGGGAACGTGTCGACATGATGGGTTAATCCCGTCGACGTTCCCGATACCGGGGTTGCGGCCCCGGCTCGATCATGAAGGCGGCGAATGCCGCCTTCTTTTTTTTGCCCGCGTCAGGGATAATTTCGTGATGCGCGCTCTCGTCTGGATTTTCCGGCTCTTCCTCTTCGTGCTGCTGTTCGGCTTCGCCATCAAAAACGATGGCGTCGTGACGCTGCATTTCTATTTCGGCACCCGCTGGCAGATGCCGCTTGTGCTGGTGATCCTGCTGTTTGTCGTCGTCGGCGTGCTGATCGGCGTGACGGCGACGGTCGCGACGCTCTATCGCCAGCATCGCGAGATCGGTCAGTTGCGCGGGCAGCGTGGGGAGGCGGCGCCCGACAGGCGCAACGCGCTGCCCCTGGCCCACGGGGCCGACCTCCCGGAGAGCTACTGACTCCATGGAATTCGAACTTTGGTGGCTGCTGGCGTTTCCGCTGTTCTTTGCGCTCGGCTGGCTGGCGGCGCGGATCGACATCAAGCACCTGGTCAAGGAATCCCGCGCGCTGCCGCGAACCTATCTGACCGGGCTCAACTTTCTCCTCAACGAACAGCCCGACAAGGCCATCGATGCCTTCATCGAGGCGGTCAAGATCGACAACCAGACCGTCGAACTGCATTTCGCGCTCGGCAGCCTGTTCCGCCGGCGCGGCGAGACGGATCGCGCGATCCGCATGCACCAGAATCTCATCGACCGCGACGATCTCTCCGACGACCAGCGTCAGCAGGCCCTGTCCGAACTGGGCCTCGATTTTCTCAAGGCCGGGCTGCTGGATCGCGCCGAGGCGGTCTTCGTGAAGCTGCGCGGCACCCGTTTCAACGATTTCGCGCTCAAGAATCTGCTCGACATCTATCAGCAGGAAAAAGACTGGCAGAAGGCGATCGACATTGCCGAAGCGCTGCCCCACGAGGGCATGCTGTGGGAAAAGGAAGTCTCCAATTTTCACTGCGAACTGGCCGGTGCGGCCCTCGCCAACTCCCGCTACGACGATGCGCTGGCAAGCATCGGCCGGGCTCTCGAAATGAACCGCAAGTCGGTGCGGGCGAGCATGCTGCTGGGCGATCTGCACGCCGCGCGCGGGGATGATCACGCGGCCCTCGAAGCCTGGAAGCGGGTCGAGAGCCAGAATCCGGTCTACCTCGCCCTCGTCGCCGAGCGCCTGATGGACGCCTACCGGCGCCTCGGCCAGCTCGATCAGGGCATGCAGCTGCTGCGCAGCTACCTCGACCAGTATCCGTCGCTGGATCTGCTCGATGCGCTGTTCCAGTGGGAGATGCAGAAGCAGGGGCCGCAGGGCGCTTACGAACTGGTGCGCGACGAACTGCGCCGCAATCCGACGCTGCTGGGCCTCGACAAACTGCTCGAAGCCGCGCTGCTCACTGTGCCGCCCGATCGCCGCACCGACGTCGAGTTGGTGAAGGGGCTGGTGCACGGCCACACCCGGCGTGTCGCCCGCTACCGCTGCGATGCCTGCGGTTTCAAGGCGCGCCAGTTCTACTGGCGCTGTCCGGCCTGCGGCGGCTGGGAGACCTACCCGCCGCGGCGCACCGAGGAATTTGATCTTTCGCCCTAGCCATTGCGGCAGGGAAGCACGGCGGCAGGTTCGAGCTTCCGCCGGGACGCCAGCTTCTGGCACGATTTTCTAGACATATCGGGAATACAAAACATGAAAATTACCGTCGTCGGCACGGGCTACGTGGGTCTGGTATCCGGTGCCTGTCTCGCTGAAATGGGCAACGACGTCCTGTGCCTGGACCTGGATCCGGAAAAGATCCGCATCCTGAAGGAAGGCGGCATTCCGATTCACGAGCCGGGGCTCGACCACGTTGTCGCCCGCAACGTCGCGGCCGGGCGCCTGCACTTCACGACCGACGTGCAGGAGGCCGTCCAGTTTGGCACGATCCAGTTCATCGCCGTCGGCACGCCGCCGGACGAGGACGGTTCGGCCGACCTGCAGTACGTGCTGTCGGCGGCCCGCGCCATCGGCCGCCACATGACCGACTACAAGGTGATCGTCGACAAGATCACCGTGCCGGTCGGCACTGCCGACAAGGTCAAGGCGGCGGTCCAGGCCGAACTCGACGCCCGCGGCGCGGCGATTCCCTACAGCGTCGTCTCCAACCCGGAGTTCCTGAAGGAAGGCGCGGCGGTCGACGACTTCATGCGTCCCGACCGCATCGTCGTCGGCGCCGAGGACGATCAGGCGATCTTCCTGATGAAGGCCTTGTACGCGCCGTTCCAGCGCAACCACGAGAAGCTGCTGATCATGGATCTGCGCAGCGCCGAACTGACCAAATATGCCGCCAACGCGATGCTCGCCACGCGGATCAGCTTCATGAACGAACTGGCCCTGCTGGCCGAGAGCCTCGGCGCCGATATCGAACTGGTGCGCCAGGGGATCGGCAGCGACCCGCGCATCGGCTACCACTTCCTCTACGCCGGTTGCGGCTACGGCGGTTCGTGCTTCCCGAAGGACGTCAAGGCGCTGATCAAGACCGGCACCGACGCAGGCCATGCGCTGCGCGTGCTGAACGCCGTCGAGGATGCCAACGACGCGCAGAAGCTGGTGCTGGTGGACAAGATCGTCGCCCGCTTCGGTTCCGACCTCAGCGGCAAGCACTTCGCGCTGTGGGGCCTGGCCTTCAAGCCCAACACCGACGACATGCGCGAGGCGCCGAGCCGCGTGATCATCGCCGAACTGTGCCGCCGCGGCGCCACCGTCACCGCCTACGACCCCGTCGCGATGGCCGAGGCGCGCCGTGTATTCGGCGACAATGCGCGTCTGACCTATGCCGAGCGTCCGATGCAGGCCCTCGACAACGCCGATGCGCTGGTGATCGTCACCGAGTGGAAGGAATTCCGCAGCCCCGATTTCGACGCGATCAAGGCCAAGCTGAAGAGCCCGGTGATCTTCGACG
>SSSX01000458.1 GCA_015657735.1 Zoogloeaceae bacterium | reverse complement strand
GCCCGCATCATGGCCCGCGGGCTGCCGCCCACCACGCTCACCGCGGTGCCGCTGTTCCACGTGAGCGGGCTGCATGCGCAGCTCCTCAGCGCGCTGCGCAACGGCCGCCGGCTGGTCTTCATCCATCGCTGGGAGCCGGCCCGGGCCCTCGAGCTGATCGCCGCCGAAAAGGTCACCCAGTTCAACGGCGCCCCGTCGATGGTGCTGCAACTGCTGGCCGAGCCCGGTTTCGACGATCCGGCGCGCACCGCGTCGCTCGGCGGGCTCGGCTTCGGCGGCGCGGGCCTGCCGCAGCGCGCCATCGACGAGGTGTTGCGGCGTCCGCAAGGCGAGATGGCCGGCATCGGCTTCGGCCTGACCGAGAGCAACGGCGTTGGTGCGGCGGCCTCCGGTACGGTATTCCGCGACGCGCCACGCGCCGCCGGCCTGATCTCGCCGATCATCGATGTGCGCATCGTGGACGGCGACGGACAGCCGCTGCCCCCCGGCGCGCCAGGCGAGATTTGCCTGCGCGGGGTGACCGTGATGCAGGGCTACTGGGACGATCCGGTCGCCACCGGCAAGGCGCTGCGCGGCGGCTGGTTCCACACCGGCGACGTCGGCTACGTCACCGCGGAGGGGCTGCTCTTCGTGGTGGACCGGATCAAGGACGTGATCAACCGGGCCGGCGAGAAGATCGCCGCCGCCGAGGTCGAATCGTGCCTGCTGCAGCGGCCGGAACTGAGCGAGGCGGCGGTGTTCGCGATGCCCGACGAGGACACCGGCGAGGCGGTGGCGGCGGCGGTGGTCGTGCGCGCGGACTGCCGCCGCGACGAGGCCGAACTGGCGGCCGAACTGCGGGCCCACGTCGCCGCCCATCTGGCCGCCTACAAGGTGCCCGCGCGCATCTTCGTGCGTCACGCCGCGCTGCCCCGCAACCCGGCCGGCAAGCTCCTGAAGGCCGATCTGAAGCGCGAATACCTCAGCCGCTGAGCGCTCGCGACGCTGTCCCGCCCCCGCAACGGGGGCGGCTAGTCCTCTCGGACGATGTTGTGCTTGCGGCTTCCACGAAGAATGAATCCGGGTGAATCAAGGGCCTCGCGCCCGGCCGGCGACGGCAGTTCATCCGCGCAACAACCATTCCGCCCAAGACGCCATTCGTACCCGGAAGGAGACACCCAAATGAAAAAAACCCAGCCATGGGTACCCGTGATGACCACCCTGGCCCTGTCGCTCGCCGCCGCGAGCGTCGCTGCCAAGGTGCCCGAGGCCGACGCCGCGAAGCTCGGCAAGGAACTGACCTGCGTCGGCGCTGAAGCCGGCGCCAGCAAGGATGGCAGCATCCCGGCCTTTTCCGGCAAGTGGCTGGGCACGCCGCCCGGCATCAAGTACACCCTCCACACGGGCCAGCATCCGGTCGATCCCTACGCCGCCGACAAGCCGCTGTTCGTGATCACCCAGGCCAACGTCGCCCAGTATGCGGCCCGTCTCAGCGACGGCCAGAAGGCGCTGCTGGCCCGTTATCCCGACACCTTCCGCATCCCTGTCTATCAGGGGCGGCGCGATTTCCGCTACCCGGACAAGATCTGCGAACTGGCCAAGAAGAACGCCCGCGAGGCCGACCTGATCGACAACGGCTTCGGTTTCACCGGCGTGATGGGGGCGATTCCCTTCCCGATCCCGAAGAGCGCGATGGAAGTGCTGGCCAACCACAACTTCCCCTACCGCGCCTTCACCGAGAACAACCCGGCCCGCGACATCGCCGACGTCAGCCCGAAGGGCAGCATCACCTGGGGGCGCCAGCTCAACCGCACCCTCAACGTGGTGACCCAGCCCGACAACCTGGGCAAGCCGATGGAAGGCGCGATGGCCTACACCACCACCGGCACGCTGCTGCCCGAGCGCGACAAGGGCACGCTGACCAACTCGGTCGAGCCCGTCAATTTTGCCAAGGGCAAGCGTCTGGCCTGGAACTACGATCCGGGCACCCGCCGCGTGCGCCAGCTGCCGCAATACGGCTACGACACGCCGATGGCCGGCTCCGGCGGCAAGCTCACCATCGATTCGGACCGCCTGATGAACGGCGCCCCCGACCGCTACGAATGGAAGCTGCTCGGCAAGCGCGAAATGTACATCCCGGCCAACAGCTACCGCATCCACGGCAAGGACGTGAAGTACGCCGAACTGCTCAAGGCCGGCAACCCCAACCCGGACTACATGCGCTACGAACTGCGCCGCGTGTGGGTGCTGGAAGGCACGCTGAAGGAAGGCTACCGCCACATCTTCGGCAAGCGCGTGATGTTCATCGACGAAGACACCTGGCACGGCGTCGTCAGCGACTACTACGACACCCGCGGCCAGCTCTGGCAGCACGCCTACATCAACTACTACTACGCCTTCGACATGAACGCCTGGCACGCCGGCACCAGCTTCTACCACGACCTCAATTCGGGCAGCTACATGGCCTACAACCTGTTCCAGGAACGGGACATCGGCCCGATCCTCAACAAGGGCGATCTGACCCCGGACCAGTTCACGCCGGCTGCCCTGCGTTCGGCCGGCAACTGATGCGCGCATCCGGGGAGACCACACCAATGAAAACCATTCAGACCCTGCGCCCGGTGGCCGCCGCCCTGATGGGGGCCGGCCTTGCGCTGTCCGCCCTGCCCGCGCTGGCCGGCGAGGCCGTCAAGTTCGACAACGGCTATTCGCTCGACTGGCGCGTCAATTCAACCTACACGCTGTCGACCCGCGTCGAGGATCGCGACCCCAAGCTCGCCGCCTACGCCGGCGGCAACGACGGCAACAAGAACTTCGACAAGGGCAGCCTGACCGCCAACCGCCTGAGCCTGCTGTTCGACACCACCTTCTCGGACGGCCGCAACGGTCTCGTGCTGTCGGCCAGCACCTTCTACGACGACGTCTATCACCACAACAACGACAACACCGGCGCGGTGAACAAGCCGGCCCCGGTCGACGAGTTCACCCGCGACGCCCGCCGCTACCACGGCGGCTACACCCGGCTGCTGGACGCCTACGGCTTCACCAGCTTCGAGCTGGGCGAAGGCCGGCGGGCCAACGTCCGCCTCGGGCGCCACGTCGTATCGTGGGGCGAGGGCCTGTTCTTCCCGAGCATCTCGCTGGCCCAGGGGCCGGCGGACGGCACCAAGACCGGCATCGTCGGAACCGAAACCAAGGACCAGCTGCTGCCGGAAGACCAGATCTCGACCCAGATCGAGATGTCGCCGCGCTGGTCGCTGCTCGGCCACCTGCAGTTCGGCTTCCACGCCACGCTGGCGCCGGCGCCGGGCTCCTACCTGAGCAGCGCCGACTCGACCGGCCCGGGCGCCACCTGCCTCGGCCCCTACACCACCATTCCCGCCGTCGCCGGGCTGTTCGGCGGCTTCTCGGGGTGCAGCTTCGGCCGGCGCGGGCCGGACATCGATCCGGGCAACACCCCCCAGTGGGGCATCGGCACGCGCTACCGGGTGACCGACGAAACCGAGCTCGGCCTGTACTACCTCAACTACCACGACCGCAGCCCGCTGCCGGTGATCAACAGCTTCACCGCCGGCATGGCGATTCCGCCGGCGCTCAGCGCCGCCTTCGGCGGGCTCACCCAGATCGGCAACGGGTCGTACAACATCCGTTATTTCGACAACATCAGCCTGCTCGGCGCCACCTTCAGCACCTCGGT
>SSSX01000005.1 GCA_015657735.1 Zoogloeaceae bacterium | reverse complement strand
GATGCCCTGACGGATCTCTTCCTTGATCGCCATGACCATGTCGGTGCCGATGTAGCCCGGGGCGATGGCGTTGACGGTCACACCCTTGGTGGCCAGTTCGGCCGCCAGCGCCTTGGTGAAGCCGATCACACCGGCCTTGGCAGCGGAGTAGTTGGTCTGACCAGCCTGACCCTTGACGCCGTTCACCGACGAGATATTGACGATGCGGCCCCAGCCACGTTCGGCCATCTTCGGCGAAATGGAGTGAGTCACGTTGAAAAGGCTGGTGAGGTTGGTCGCGATGACCGCATCCCACTGGCCCTTTTCCATTTTCGGGAAGAACTTGTCGCGGGTGATGCCGGCGTTGTTCACGAGGATGTCGATCGGGCCGACTTCCGCGGAGATTGTCTCAACGGCCGCCTTGCACTGCTCGTAGTCAGAGACATCGAAACCATACAGCGGGATGTCGAGACCTTCCGCCTTGCGGGCTTCGACCCAGGCGTCCTTGGCGGGATCACCGGGATAGAAGTTGCCGACGACGCGAACGCCAGCGGCGGAGAGGGATTTGCAGATGGCAGTGCCAAGACCACCAACGGCACCAGTAACAAGGGCAATACGTTGAGACATTTTACTTTCCTTCTTTTGTTGCGCTGCGAAAACTTTATTAGAACATATGCTGTCCGCCGTTGATAGAGATGTTGGCACCGGTCACGAACGCCGCTTCTTCGGACGAAAGATAGGCAACCAGACCCGCGATCTCTTCCGGTTTGCCGAGGCGATTGACCGGAATATGCGGCAGAATTTTGGAATCCAGGACTTCCTGCGGGATGGCCATGACCATCTTGGTGCCGATGTAACCCGGCGAGATGGTGTTGACCGTGACACCCGACTTGGCCACTTCAAGGGCCATCGCCTTGGTGAAGCCGTGCATGCCGGCCTTGGCGGCGGCGTAATTGGTCTGACCAAAAGCGCCCTTGATGCCGTTCACCGACGACACGTTGATGACGCGACCCCACTTGCGCTCGACCATCCCGTCCATGACCTGCTTGGTCATGTTGAAGACGCTGTCGAGGTTGGTGTGGATCACCGCATCCCAGTCGGCCTTGGTCATGCGCTTGAAGGTCATGTCGCGGGTGATGCCGGCGTTGTTCACCAGCACATCGACCGGACCGATGTCCTTCACGATCTCGTCGACGCAGGCCTTGCAGGCATCGAAATCCGCCACGTCACACGGATAGGCCTTGAAGCCGTAGCCCATGTTGTTCATGGTTTGCAGCCATTCGGCCGCCTTCGAGTTACCCGGCGAATGCGTCGTCACCACCTTGTATCCAAGCGCCGCCAGCTTGACGCAGATCGATTCGCCCAGACCACCCATGCCGCCGGTTACGAGTGCAACACGTGCCATTTGTCTCTCCCTCCAAGTCAATGACTGAAAATATTCGGGGGTAAATACGATATCGGCAGCGCCCCCGATTCCCTCCCGCTGCCGACCTTCTAGTGATTATCCTGCCCCGCTCGACGGCGGGGCGGCGACCCTGTGCCGGGTCAGACGGTTTCCTTGACGTAACGGCCCGGCGCCGCTTCAAGCACCTTGTACTTGGCATTGCCGGGTTTGTTGCGCGCCGGCACCATTTCGCCGCCGCGCTGCTTCAGCCATTCGGCCCAGTGCACCCACCAGCTGCCCTTCTGTTCGGTTGCCGTCGCGAGCCACTCGTCGGGAACCGATGCGCCGGAATCGCTGATCCAGTAGCTGCGGCGGTTCTTCGAGGCGGGGTTGATCGCCCCGGCGATGTGCCCGCTGGCGCCGAGCACGAAGGTCGTTTCGCCGCCGAGCAGCCCGCGCACCAGGTAGGCACTGGTCCACGGGACGATGTGGTCTTCACGGGTAGCGAGCAGGTAGGCGGGCAGATCGACCTTGCCCAGATCGACCTTGACGCCGAGCATCTCGAGCTTGCCGGGCACCCGCAGGTTGTTCTCGAGGTACATGTTGCGCAGGTACCAGGCGATGAACGGGCCGGCCAGATTGGTGCTGTCGGAGTTCCAGTACAGCAGGTCGAAGGCTTCCGGCGTCTTGCCCTTCAGGTAATTGCCGACGACGTATTGCCAGATCAGGTCGTTGGCCCGCAGGCTCGAGAACACCTGCGCCAGCTCGCGGCCCGAGAACACGCCGCCACGGCCGATGGACGCCTCGCGCGCCGCCACCGAGGCTTCGTCCACCAGGCACGCGATCTCGCCGCCGTCGCTGAAATCGAGCAGCGTGGTCATCAGCGTCAGGCTTTCGGCCGGATCCTCGCCCTTGCCGCGCAGCACCGCCAGCGCCGACGACAGGATCGTGCCGCCGACGCAGAAGCCGAGCACATTGGGCTTGGCCACCTTGGTCACGTCGCGGACCACCTGCAGCGCCGCGATCGGCCCCTTCTCGAGATAGTCGTCCCAGCCGAAGCGGGCCTCGCTTTCCGTGGCGTTCTTCCAGGACACCAGGAAAACCGTGAAGCCCTGCTCCACCACGAAGCGCACCAGCGAGTTGGCCGGCTGCAGGTCCATGATGTAGTACTTGTTGATGCACGGCGGGACGATCAGCAGCGGCGTCTTGTAGACCTGCTCGGTGGTCGGCGCGTACTGGATCAGCTGGATCAGCTCGTTTTCGTAGATCACCGAACCGGGCGTCGTGGCGAGGTTGCGCCCGATCTCGAAGGCCGAGTCGTCGGTCATCGAGATGCGGCCCTTTTCCATGTCGCCGATCAGGTTGCGGATGCCCTGGGTGATGCTCTCGCCTTTGGAGTCGAGGGCCGCCTGGATGAACTCGGGATTGGTGGCCGCGAAGTTCGACGGCGCCATCGCGTCGATGTACTGACGGGTCAGGTATTGCATGCGCGCCTTGGCACGACCGTCGGCGACGGGCAGCGCCTCGGCAACCTTGGCGAGGTAGTCCGCATTGAGCAGATATGCCTGACGGATGTAATCGAAAACCGGGCTGGACGACCATTCGGGCGCCGTGAAGCGCCGGTCGCCAGGCTGCGGCCTGACCATCGGCTCGGCCGCCTCGCCGGGCTTCAGCTGGGCCATGCCCGCCCACAGGCGGGCGTGGGACTCGGCGAGTTCCTTCTGCAGCTCGACCAGCTGCTGCGCTTCGGGCAGCGGCAGCGAAGGCGCACTGGTCGGGGCGATCTGCTGGAAGGCCGTGCTCTGCGTGTTGAGAAAATCGAAGAAATTGGCGGCCATCGACTGACCGAACTTGAACATGCCCTGCAGCGCTTCGGCAGACTGCTCCGGGGTGACAGACATCCTGCTCTCCTT
>SSSX01000457.1 GCA_015657735.1 Zoogloeaceae bacterium | reverse complement strand
CGAGGAGCGCCAGGGCCTGGTCGATGGCCTTCAGGTCGCCCTGGCTGAGGTCGAAGGTGGCACGGTAGTCGTAGTCGTCGTTCATGGCGGAGCAGCTCCGGCGATCATTGGGAAGCAGGCGCGCCCACGCGGGGCGCACCGATACCCGGAAGTGTAGGCCGGCAATCCCGATTTGCATATATCGCGAGCCGCTTCGTGGTGGCCTGCATGGCGCGGCCCGGCGCGGCGATCCGTTATCATGGGCGCCCCGCCCGCCGTCGCCGCATCCGCCATGTCCGCCCCCGCCGCCGCCTGCCGCGTGCTGTCGCTCATCCCGCCGATGACCCAGCTCAACACGCCCTACCCGTCCACCGCCTACCTCACCGGCTTCCTGCGCTCGCGCGGCGTCGCTGCGGCGCAGGACGACCTGGCCCTGAAACTGGTGCTCGACCTCTTCTCGGCCGCCGGCCTCGCCGCGCTGCGCGACCAGATCCGCGCGCTGCCGGCCAAGCAGCGCCCCGACCTGCTGACCGCCTTCGACGCCCAGTTCGAGCGCTACGCCGCCACCGCCGGCCCGGTGCTGGCCTTCCTGCAGGGCCGCGATCCGACCCTCGCCCACCGCATCGCCAGCCGCGCCTTCCTGCCCGAAGGCCCGCGCTTCGCGTCGCTGGACGTCTACTACGACCCCGACGGCGGCGACCCGCTGGCCTGGGCCTTCGGCGCGCTGGGCGTGCAGGACAAGGCCCGCCACCTCGCCACCCTCTACCTCAACGACCTCGCCGACGTGCTGCGCGAAGCCGCCGACCCGCGTTTCGAATTCGTCCGTTACGCCGAATCGCTGGCCATGGCCCAGCCCACCTTCGCGCCGCTGGCCGCCGCCCTCGCCGCCCCGCCGACGCTGGTCGACGCCAGCCTGCAGCGCCTCACCCGCGCCGCCATCGAACGCCACGCGCCGCAGCTCGTGCTGCTGTCGGTGCCCTTCCCCGGCTCGGTGTATGCCGCCTTCCGCATCGCCCAGACCATCAAGGCCGACAACCCGGCCATCGTCACCGTGCTGGGCGGCGGCTTCGTCAATACCGAACTGCGCGAACTCTCCGACCCGCGCGTCTTCGACTACTTCGATTTCGTCACCCTCGACGACGGCGAGCGGCCGCTGCTGGCGCTGCTCGAACACCTCGACGGCCAGCGCGGCCGCTCGCGCCTCGTGCGCACCTACGTCCGCGACGGCGATGCCGGCAGCGGCGCGGTGCGCTACATCAACCTCGCCGAACCCGACATCCCGTTCGCCGAGGTCGGCACCCCGACCTGGGACGGCCTCCCGCTCGACCGCTACCTGTCGATCCTCGACATGCTCAACCCGATGCACCGCCTGTGGTCCGACGGGCGCTGGAACAAGCTCACCGTCGCCCACGGCTGCTACTGGAAGAAGTGCAGCTTCTGCGACGTCAGCCTCGACTACATCGGCCGCTACGACGGCATCGCCGCCACCACGCTGGTCGACCGCATCGAAGCGGTGGTCGCCGAAACCGGCCAGACCGGCTTCCACTTCGTCGACGAAGCGGCCCCACCGAAAGCCCTCAAGGCGATGGCCGACGAACTGGCGCGGCGCAACCGGGCGATTTCGTGGTGGGGCAACATCCGCTTCGAAAAATCCTTCACGCCCGAACTGTGCCGGCAGCTCGCCGACAGCGGCTGCATCGCCATCTCCGGCGGCCTCGAAGTGGCCTCCGACCGCCTGCTCAAACTGATGAAGAAGGGCGTCTCGGTCGATCAGGTGGCGCGCGTCACCAAGGGTTTCTCCGACGCCGGCATCCTCGTCCACGCCTACCTGATGTACGGCTTCCCGACCCAAACCGTGCAGGACACCGTCGACGCGCTGGAATACGTCCGCCAGCTGTTCGACGCCGGCTGCATCCAGTCCGGCTTCTTCCACCGCTTCGTGTGCACCGTGCATTCGCCGGTCGGCCAGAACCCCGACGAATACGGGGTCAAGCTCAAGCCGCTGCCGCCGGTCAGCTTCGCCAAGAACGACGTCGGCTTCATCGACCCGACCGGCGTCGACCACGACAGCCTCGGCGTCGCGCTCAACAAGGCGCTCTACAACTACATGCACGGCATCGGCCTCGAGCAGGACGTGCGGCGCTGGTTCGACGTCAAGGTGCCGCGCCCCCGCGTGCCGCGCAACTTCATCGAGCGCGCGCTGGCCGCCCACTGAACGCCCCGCCTCCCGCCATCCCGCCCCCTCATCGCCATGAAACTCAACCAGCTGCCCCTCGGCGCCCGCTTCGAATACGACGGCCAGATCTTCACCAAGACCGGCCCGCTGACCGCCGCCGCCGAAAACGGCGGCCAGCGCATGATCCCGCGCTACGCCACGCTCCGGCCGATCGGCGAAGCGCCCCCCGCCGCCGCCGCGCCGGCCGCCCGCCAGCTCGACGAAGCGCGGGTCCTGGCCGCCTTCGACGACTTCTTCCAGACCTGCCAGCGGCTCACCGACGACTTCTCGAAACCCCGCCTCGAAGCGGCCCGGCAGGCCTTTCTGGCGGCGCTGAAAAGCTGACGCGCCGCGCGCCGCCGCCCCGGCGCACGGCCCCCCGCTTCCCCGCCCCGTCGCCCTTGATGCGATAATCGGCGCTTTCCGACCCCCGGCCCGCCACCCGCAGCAGCCGTCTCACCCATGCATTTTGCCCTGCCGGACTTTTCCGCCTGTCGCGTGCTCGTCTGCGGCGACGTGATGCTCGACCGCTACTGGCACGGGGCGACGGCGCGCATTTCGCCGGAAGCGCCGGTGCCGGTGGTGCAGGTCAAGAACGACGAGGTGCGCGCCGGCGGCGCCGGCAACGTGGCCCTCAACGCCGCGTCGCTCGGCGCGCGGGCGCGGGTCGTCGGGCTGGTCGGCGACGACGAGGCCGGGCGCCTGCTCGAAGACTGCCTCACCGCCCGCGACGTCGCCTGCGCCTTCGCCCGGCTGGCCGACGCCCCGACGATCACCAAGCTGCGGGTCATCTCGCGCCACCAGCAGCTGATCCGCCTCGATTTCGAAGCGCCCTTCGACGCCTGCCATGCGGCGCGGGTCGGCGAAGTGCTGGCCGGCCACCTCGACGGCGTGCACGTGCTGGTGCTGTCCGACTACGCCAAAGGCACCCTCGCCGACGTCGCCGGGCTGATCGCCGCGGCGCGGGCGCGCGGCATCCCGGTGGTGGTCGACCCGAAGGGCACCGACTTCTCGCGCTACCGCGGCGCGACCATCGTCAAGCCGAATCTGGCCGAGTTCGAAGCCGTCGTCGGCGCGTGCCCCGACGAGGCCACGCTGATCGCCCGCGGCGAAGCGCTGCGCGCCGAACTCGACCTCGAAGCGCTGCTGGTGACCCGCGGCGAACACGGCGTGACGCTGCTGCAAAAGGGCCAGCCGGCCCATCACCAGCCGACCCGCGCGCTGGAAGTCTATGACGTCACCGGCGCCGGCGACACGGTGTCGGCGGCCCTCGGCTGCGGCATCGCCGCCGGCCTGCCGCTGCGCGAGGCCACCGCGCTGGCCAACCTGGCCGCCGGCGTGGTGGTCGGCAAGCTCGGCACCGCCACCGCCAGCCTCGACGAACTGCACGCCGCGATGAACGCCCACGCGCCGCTGGCCCACGGCCTGCTCGGCGCCGACGCCGCCATCGCCGCCTGCCAGCGTGCCCGCGCCGCCGGCGAACGCATCGCCGTGCTGAACGGTCCGCTCGGCCGGCCCGACGGCGCGCTGCTGGCCCGCCTCGACGCCGCCGCGCAACACGCCGGCCGCCTGCTGGTGATCGAACCCGCCGCCACCGACGCCGACACCCTGGCGGTGCTGGCCGCGCTGCGCCCGATCGACTGGATCGTGCAGGCCGACGACGAGGCCCGCGCGCGCCTCGTCGCCGAAATCCGCCCCGACATCCTGCCCGCCCCGGAGCCCGCCCGATGACGATGGACATCTCCCGTACCGGCGGCCGCGTGCGCGCATGGCTCGACATGCACCTGGTGGACCACGGCGCGATCCGCGCGCTGTACAACAATTTCTACGATCTCGGCGGCGGCATGTACCGCTCCAGCCAGCCCAGCCCGGCGCAGCTCGCCGGCTACCAGAAGAAACTCGGCCTGCGCACCGTGATCAACCTGCGCGGGCCGCACGGCTACGGCTCCTAC
Organism: Zoogloeaceae bacterium; assembly: GCA_015657735.1. GTDB lineage: Bacteria > Pseudomonadota > Gammaproteobacteria > Burkholderiales > Rhodocyclaceae > Zoogloea. The sequence continues at coordinate 11,994 of SSSX01000457.1, read as the reverse complement.
GCGCTCGAGAAGGAAGCCTGCGACAAGCTCGGGCTGGCCCTCCACGACATCAAGCTGTACTCGCGCACGCCGCCCGAGGTGGAGGAGGTGCACGCGATGGACGATCTGTTCAAGAGCATCGAATACCCGGCGCTGCTGCACTGCAAGTCGGGCGCCGACCGGGCCGGCATCGGCGCCGCGCTGTACCGCATCCTGCACCTGGGCCACCGCGTCGAGGACGCGATGAGCGAGCTGGGCTGGCGCTACGGCCACTTCAAGAACGCCAAGACCGGCGTGCTCGACTTCTTCTTCGCCACCTACGTGGCGCGCAACGCCCAGTCGCCGATCGGCTTCCTCGAATGGGTCGATACCGAATACAACCGCCTCGAACTGCACGCGCGCTTCCGCGAGGACGGCTGGGCCAGCCTGATCGTCGACAAGGTGCTGCACCGGGAATGAAAGACTCCTTGCTGCTCTACCGCCGCCTGCTCGGCTCGGTGCGTCCGTATTTCAAGGTGGTGGCGCTGTCGATCCTGGCGATGATCGCCGCCGCCTCGCTCGAACCGGTCTTGCCGAGCCTGCTCAAGCCGCTGGTCGACGAAAGCCTGATCAAGAAGAACGCCACCGCCCAGTGGCAGGTGCCGCTGCTGCTGATGCTGGCGTTCGCCGGCAAGGGCGTCGCCGAATACGTGGCCAGCGTGTCGAGCCAATGGATCGCCAACAAGGCCATCACCGATCTGCGCCAGCAGGTGTTCCGCCACCAGATGCACCTGCCGATCCCGGTGCACCAGGCCGAAACCGGCGGGCGCATGCTGTCGCGCATCCTCTACGACATCCCGCAGGTCGGCGCGGCGCTGTCCAACGCGTGGATCATCGTCGTCCGCGACACCCTGATCATCGTCGGCCTCACCGCCTACCTGATCTACACCGCCTGGCAGCTCACGCTGGTCATCGTCGCCATCGCCCCGATCGTCGCCTGGCTGATCCGCATCGCCAGCCGCAAGCTGCGCGGCTCCAACCGCGAGATGCAGGACACCACCGGACGCATGACCGGGATGGTCGAGGAAACCCTCGGCGGCGTGCGCGAGATCAAGCTGTTCGGCACCCACGACCACGAAGACCGGCGCTTCGCCGACGTCTCCGAACTGCTGCGCAAGCAGACCATGCGCACCGTCCGCGTGTCGGCGGTCAATGTGCCGCTGGTCCAGGTGCTGGCCGCCGCGGCGGTGGCCACGGTGATCTGGACCGCCAGTTCGCTGTCGGCGCAGGACAAGCTGAGCCCCGGCGAATTCGTCTCGTTCGTCACCGCCATGTCGATGCTGTTCGAGCCGATCCGCCGCCTGACCAACATCAACGCCGTCATCCAGCGCGGCCTGGCCGGCGCCCAGAGCATCTTCGAGCTCCTCGACACGCCGCCCGAAGTCGACACCGCCAGCGGCAGCCTCCCGCGCGCCCGGGGCGAGCTGCGCTTCGACGACCTCAGCTTCCGCTACCCCGGCCAGACCGAGCTGGCGCTGCAGCACTTCAGCCTCGACGTCCATCCCGGCCAGACCGTCGCCCTCGTCGGCGCCTCGGGCAGCGGCAAGACCACGCTGATCAACCTGATCGCCCGCTTCCACGACCCCGACCAAGGCCGCATCCTCCTCGACGGCACGCCGCTCACCGAACTGCCGCTGGCCCATCTGCGCCAGCAGCTCGGCTGGGTCGGCCAGCAGGTGGTGCTGTTCGACGACACCGTCGCCGCCAACATCGCCTACGGCCGGCCGGACGTCCCGGAGGCCGCCATCGCCGCCGCCGCCCGCGCCGCCCACGCGATGGAATTCATCGACAAGCTGCCCGACGGCCTCGCCACCCGCGTCGGCGCCAACGGCAGCCAGCTCTCCGGCGGCCAGCGCCAGCGCATCGCGATCGCCCGCGCCTTCCTGCGCGACGCGCCGATCCTGCTCCTCGACGAAGCCACCTCGGCGCTCGACAACGAATCCGAACGCGCCGTCAAGGACGCGCTGGTCGAACTGCGCAGGAACCGCACCGTGATCGTCATCGCCCACCGCCTGTCGACGATCCGCGACGCCGACCGCATCGTCGTGATGGAGCGCGGGCGCATCGTCGAATCCGGCACCCACGACGCGCTGCAGGCTGCCGGCGGCGCCTACGCCCGTCTGCTGGCCAGCGGCGAGGCCGGCGCCGTGCAGGAGGCACCCGGTGCCTGACGCCCGCCTGCCCAATCTGTACATCTGCCGCACGCCGCTGCAACTGCTCAACTGCATCGAAGCCTGCGAGCACTTCGGCCTGCGCGGCGGCGACAACGTGCTGGTCTGCGCCTGGCGCGCCGAACGCGACCGCGACCTGATGCGCCGCCTGCTCGACCACTATCCCCACTGGCGCGAGGTGCACTTCTTCCCGCTCTACCCCACGCGCCACCAGCTGCCGGTGATGCTGCGGGTGTTCCGCCGCCACCGCCACTTCGCCCACCTGTTCTTCGGCGACACGACGCACCTGATCAACCTATTCATCAACAAGATAGGTTCATTCGATTCGATCCATCTGGTCGATGACGGCACCGCCACCCTGCACCGCGCCCGCCAGATCGCCGAACGCACGCTGCACCTGCAGCGCAAGAACTTCACCGCGCGCCATCCGGCCGCCTCGGCGCTGCTCGCCGCGCTCGGCCTGAGCGCCACCTTCCACTACCGCGCCGGGCTGTTCACGATCTACGACATCCCGCAGCCGGCGCTGCGCCGCCGGGTCGTGCGCAACACGCTGGCCTTCTGCAAGTCGCGCATCGGCGAGAAGCCGCGCTCGGCCGAAATCTGGTTCATCGGCAGCAACATCCGCCGCGAGGTGCTGATCGACGCCGCCGACTACGACGACTTCCTCGACCAGGTGCAGCGCCGCCTCGATCTCTCGAAGGTCGTCTACATCCCCCACCGCAAGGAGCAGGACGACTACCTGGCGACGATCTCGCGCCGCTACGGCATGGAAATCCGCCGCCTGCCGGACATCCTCGAGATCGAACTGGTCAACGCCGCGACGATCCCCGCCGCCTTCGTCTCCTTCGGCAGCAGCGCCGTCGACACCATCGACATCCTCGTCCATCCGCCGATCACGATCTTCCGCATCCCCGAATCGGCCATCGAGCCGGTGCGCCGCGAATCCGTGCGCGGCATGTACCACAGCGCCATCGAAAAGGGCTTCGAGGTCGTCGACCTGCAGCCGGCCGGCGCCGCCGCCGATGCTGCCGGCTAGCGCGCACGGCACCGCCGGGCGCGTCGCGGATCGCCTCGCCGAGCGCCTTGGACTCGCCGGGCTGGGCCTGTTCGCCTTCGGCTACGTGGGCGGCCGCGCGCTCGCCAACATCGGCCTGGGGCTGTTGCTGCTGGCCTTCGCGGCGACCTGCGCGGGCGACTGGCGGCGCGTCGCCGCCGACCGCCTGGTCCGCCTCGGGCTGGTGTGGATCGGCGTCGTCACGCTGCTCGCCGTCCGCGGCGCGGCGCTGTACCCGGACGTCGCCGCCCACCAGTACCAGTCCCTCGTCGAACTGTGGAGCTTCGCCTTCGTGCCGCTGGTCGCCGCCGCCACCCGCGGCCGCACCACGCGGGTCGTCGCCACGCTGCTCGCCGCGCTGGCCGGGGTGCTCTACAAGCTGGCGCGGGACGTCGTCCTCGGCGTCGGCCCGCCCGACCACTACGACGATCTGGCGCTCGGCGTCGGGCGCAACCTGGCGGTGTTGTTCATCGACGTCGGCGCCGTCGGCTGCGTGCTGATGCTCTTCGCGCTGTTCGAAGCGCCGCACTGGAGCCGCGCCCGCCGCGGCGCCGCCGGCCTCGCCAGCGCCACCGCGCTGGCGGCGCTGCTGCTCGCCTGGGCCGCCGCCACCTCGCGCACCTCGCTGGCGGTGCTGCCGCTGGTCCTCGCCGGCGTGCTCGCCGGGCGGCTGCTCGGCGACCGGCGCGTCCTCGGCCTGGGTCTGGTGCTCGGCCTGATCCTGCTCGCCGTCGCCGCGCTCAACAAGGAACGGATCATGCTGGAGGCCTTCAAGGACGGCTCCACCTGGGCCGCCATCGCCGCCGGCGACCCGGCCGCCGTGCCGCGCGACACCGCCACCGGCCTGCGCTTCCACATGTGGCATCTGGCGTGGGAAAACTGGCGCCAGCATCCGCTGCTCGGCGTCGGCCCGAGCGTGTCGCACCTGTTCGAGCGCGATCCGTCGCGCAGCTTCCTGGCCATCTACAACCAGTACCACAGCGGCTACGTCGAGCTGCTGCTGCGCAGCGGCCTGGTCGGCGCCGGCTTCTACCTGGCCGCCGCCTGGCTGGTGTGGCGCACCGCGCTGCAGGCGGTGCGCGCCGGGCGCATGCCGCGGGCGCTGTTCGAACTGCTGATGGCCGGCTTCGCGATCTTCGCCGCCCTCAACTTCACCAACTCCATCCTGTTCTTCCAGCAGGGCTGGCAGTTCATCGTGCTGTTCGGCGGCCTGGCCCGCGGCTACGCCTGGGCCGCCCCGCCGCCGCCCGCCGGAGAAAACCCATGACCCCCGAGCCCCGGCGCACCGTCGCGCTGTTCTTCGTCGCCTCGCCGCTGCACTACCTCGTCGCCCGCACCGTCGCCCGGCACTTCGAGGCCGACAGCCGCTGCATCCTCGTCTGCTACCGCGACAAGGTCGGCCGGCTGGTCGATCCGGCCGACTGGGAACAGGTCATCTACGCGCCGTGGCCGCGCTTCGACCCGCTGCCCGGCCGCTTCGGCAGCCACCGCCGGCTGACCTCCAACCTGCGCAAGGTGGCCGCCGCGGTCGGCCATGCCGACGAACTGCGCCTGCACAGCCCGGTCTTCGACACCGAGGCGGTCAATTACTTCCTGCGCGGCCTGCCGCGCCTGTGCGGCGCGCGGCACATGCACGCGCGCATCCTGCCGGACGGCCTGCTCAACATCCAGCGCTACCCGCTGAGCCCCGCCAAGCGCATCGCCCAGCACTTCCGCCGGCTGCGCCGGCTGGTCTCGCCGGAGCTCGACTACTGGTGCTTCGGCGGCGACCGCATCGGCTCCGACGCGCCCTTCGTCGACCGCATCTACACGCTGCCCGGCTTCCCCAACCCCTATCCGCCGGCGAAGGTCGTCGAGCTGCCGCCCCTCACCGATGCGCCGGCCGGCAGCGGCGCGGGCGCCCCGCGGGCGCTGATCGTCGGCCAGCCGCTGCTCGGCATCGGCGCCCTCGACGCCGACGGCCTCGCCGACATCACGCGGCGGATCGGCGACTGGCTGACTGCCGCCGGCATCACCGAGGTAGACTACAAGGCCCACCCGCGCGACCCGAACCACGAATTCCGCGTGCCCGGCAGCACCCTCCTCGAGATCGACGAACCGCTCGAAACCTACATGGCCCGCCGCGGCTACACGGTGATCATCGGCGTCGATTCGACGACCCTGTTCATGGCCCGGCAGATCTTCGGCCCGGCGATGCCGATCCTGTCGTTCGGCATGGACCGGGTGCGCCTCAAGGAGGCCGGCAAGCTCGAACGCACCGTCGCGCTGATGAAGACCCTGTCGATCCGCCTGCTGTGAGCGGCGGCCCGTGCCGGCGGCCCCCCTTTCCTCGCCGCCGATTCTGACCGAGAATCCCGCATCTGCACGCCACCCGCCCGGGTGTCGTGCCGCTTCCATTTCCCGAGGCCCGCTCATGCTCAACGACAAATCCATTCTCATCACCGGTGGGACCGGCTCTTTCGGCAACACCTTCGTCCCGATGACGCTGGCCAGGTACAACCCCAAGCGCCTGATCATCTACTCGCGGGACGAGATGAAGCAGTGGGACATGGCCAAGAAGTTCCAGGGCGATCCGCGGGTGCGCTTCTTCATCGGCGACGTGCGCGACCGCGAGCGCCTCTACCGGGCGCTCGACGGCGTCGACTACGTCGTCCATGCCGCCGCCACCAAGATCGTGCCGACCGCCGAATACAACCCCTTCGAGTGCGTCAAGACCAACATCAACGGCGCGATGAACCTCATCGACGCCTGCATCGACAAGGGCATCAAGCGCGTCGTGGCGCTGTCCACCGACAAGGCCAGCAGCCCGGTCAACCTCTACGGCGCCACCAAGCTCGCCTCCGACAAGCTGTTCGTCGCCGGCAACTCCTACGCCGGCGGCCACGACACCCGCTTCGCGGTGGTGCGCTACGGCAACGTGATGGGTTCGCGCGGCTCGGTGATCCCGTTCTTCCTGTCGATCCGCGACAAGGGCGTGCTGCCGGTCACCGACGAGCGCATGACGCGCTTCATGATCTCGCTCGAGCAGGGCGTCGAACTGGTCTGGCACGCCTTCGACGACATGGTCGGCGGCGAGATCTACGTCAAGAAGATCCCCTCGATGAAGGTCACCGAGCTGGCCAAGGCGGTGGCGCCGGAAGCCAAGGTCGAGTTCGTCGGCATCCGCCCGGGCGAAAAGCTCCACGAGCAGATGATCAGCCCGGAAGACTCGTTCTACACCTACGAATACCCCGAGCACTACAAGATCCTGCCGGCGATCCACAACTGGGACACCACCACCGAGCGCATCAAGGACGGCACCAAGGTGCCCGAAGGCTTCGAGTACTCCAGCGACAACAACCCCGAGTGGATGAGCGTGGCCGAGCTGCAGGCCTGGATCGCCGCCAACCAGTACAAGATCGGAAACATCTGAGCATGATCCCCTACGGCCGGCAGGACATCACCCCCGAGGACATCGCCGCCGTCGAAGCGGTGCTGCGCTCCGACTTCCTCACCCAGGGCCCGGCCGTGCCGGGCTTCGAGCAGGCGCTGGCGGCCTACTGCGGCGTGGCCCGCGGCGTCGCGATGAACAGCGCCACCTCGGCGCTGCACGTCGCCTGCCTGGCCCTCGGCCTGGGCCCCGGCGACCGTCTGTGGACCAGCCCCAACACCTTCGTCGCGTCGGCCAACTGCGGGCTCTACTGCGGCGCCGAGGTCGATTTCGTCGACACCGACCCGGCCACCTACAACATGTCGGTCGCCGCGCTGGAAGCCAAGCTCGTCCGCGCCGCCGCCGCGAACCGCCTGCCCAAAGTGGTGATCCCGGTGCACTTCGCCGGCCAGAGCTGCGAGATGCGCGCCATCCACGCCCTCGGCCAGCGCTACGGCTTTCGCATCGTCGAGGACGCCTCCCACGCGGTCGGCGCGCGCTACCTCGGCGAGCCGGTCGGCAACTGCCGCTACAGCGACATCACGATCTTCAGCTTCCACCCGGTCAAGATCATCACCACCGCCGAAGGCGGCATGGCGATGACCAACGATCCGGCCCTCGCCGAGCGCATGGAGCGCCTGCGCAGCCACGGCATCACCCGCGACCCGGCGGCGATGCAAGGCGACAGCGACGGCCCGTGGTACTACCAGCAGATCGAACTCGGCTACAACTACCGCCTCACCGACCTGCAGGCCGCGCTGGGCCACTCGCAGCTGCAGCGCCTCGACGACTACGTGACGCGCCGCCACGCCATCGCCGCGCGCTACGACGCGGCCCTCGCCGCGCTCCCGCTGACCACCCCCCACCAGCACCCCGACAGCCGCTCGGCGCTGCACCTCTACCCGGTCCGCCTGCACGACGACGCGCGCCGCCGGCCGGTTTTCGAAGCCCTGCGCGCCGCCGGCATCGGCGTCAACGTCCATTACATCCCCGTGCACACCCAGCCCCACTACCGCCGCCTCGGCTTCCAGCCCGGCGACTTCCCCGAGGCCGAGCGCTACTACGCCGGCGCGATCTCGCTGCCGATGTTCCCGACCCTCAGCCCGGCCCAGCAGGACGAAGTCGTCGCTGCGCTGACCAGGGTGCTCGGATGAAGGTCGCGATCATTCCCGCCCGCGGCGGCAGCAAACGCATCCCGCGCAAGAACATCCGCCTGTTCGCCGGCAAGCCGATCATCGCCCACTCGATCGGCGCGGCGCTCGACAGCGGCTGCTTCGACCGCGTCATCGTATCCACCGACGACGCCGAGATCGCCGCGGTGGCCCGCGAATGGGGCGCCGAAACGCCGTTCCTGCGCCCGGCCGAGCTGTCCGACGACCACACCGGCACCAACGCCGTCGTCAAGCACACGCTGGGCTGGCTGGCCGCGCAGGGCACGCCGGCCAGCCACGCCTGCTGCATCTACGCCACCGCCCCGTTCGTGCAGGCCCGCTACCTGCAGCAGGGCCTCGCCAGCCTGCTGGCGCGCGGCCGCGGCTATGCCTTCACCGTCACCAGCTTCCCGTTCCCGATCCAGCGCGCGATCCGCATCAACGCCGACGGCGCCGTCGAGGCGATCTGGCCGGAGAACATCTTCCGCCGCTCGCAGGATCTCGAAGAAGCCTTCCACGACGCCGGCCAGTTCTACTGGGGCAGCGCCGACGCCTTCCTCGGCGACGAAGTGGTGTTCTCCCCCGCCTCGGTGCCCATCGTGCTGCCCCGCCACCTCGTCCAGGACATCGACACCTTCGAAGACTGGCATCGCGCCGAACTGATGTTCCGCGTCATCCAGCAAGAAAGCGCCCCCGACCACTCATGAGCGACGCCCCCGTCCGCACCTGCGTCATCGCCCAGCCGACCTTCATCCCGTGGCTCGGCTGGTTCGATCTGGCCGACCAGGCCGACGTGATGATCATCCTCGACGACGTCCAGTTCTCCAAACAGAGCTGGCAGCAGCGCAACCGCCTGCGCACGCCCGAAGGGCTCAGCTTCCTGTCGGTGCCGGTCAAGAGTTCCGGGCGCAGTCACCAGATCATCAACGAAGTCGAGCTGGCCAACGAAGCCTCGGTCGAAAAACTGCTGCGCTCGATCCAGGGCTACTGCGCCCGCGCGCCGTTCTTCCGCGAGCTGTTCCCCGGCTTCAGCGCCGCGATGCGCGCCGGCGCGGCCGGCGGCCGGCTGGCCGAACTCAACATCGCGGTGATCCGCTGGATCATCGACACCCTCGGCATCACCGTTCCGCTGGTCCGCGCCAGCGAACTGCAGACCGAAGGCAAACGCGGCGAGTACGTCGCCGCGCTGTGCGAAGCCGTCGGCGCCAACCGCTACCTGTCGCCGGCCGGCGCCGAGGACTACCTCCTCGAAGACCGCCCGGCCTTCGACCGGCGCGGCATTTCGGTATGGCTGCACGTCTATGCCCACCCCGAATACCGGCAGTGCTTCAAACCCTTCGAGCCCTACGCCAGCGTCGTCGACCTGATCTTCAACACCGGCCCCGACGCGCTCGCCATCCTGCGCAGCGGCCGCCGCCCGGCGCGCGCCCTCGGCGTCGCCGCGCCGTGCGTCGCCACGCGCCGCTACGCCATCCGCGTGGACGCCTCGGCGGCCATCGGCATCGGCCACCTGATGCGCTGCCTGACCCTCGCCGAGCGCCTGCAGCGCAAGGGCGGCACGATCCACTTCATCAGCCGCGAGCTGCCCGAGGTGTACCGCCAGCAGATCCTCGAGCGCGGCCACGCCGTGCACCTGCTGCCGCCCACCGCCCGCCCGGCCGACAGCGCCGCCGGCCCGGCCCACGCCGCATGGCTCGGCGCCCACCGCGACGACGACGCGGCGCAGACCGCCGCCGCCATCTGCGCCGCCGGCGGCGCCGACGTGCTGATCATCGACCACTACGCCATCGACCGCCGCTGGGAAACCCAGCTGCGCCCGCAGGTCGGCCTGATGTGCGTCATCGACGATCTCGCCGACCGCCCCCACGACTGCGACGTCCTGCTCGACCAGGACTACTTCCCCGACCCCGCCAGCCGCTACGCCGGCCTGCTGCCGGGCGCCTGTCACGCCCTCTACGGCCCCGGCCAGGCGCTGCTGCGCGACGAGTTCCTCAGCGCCGCCCGCCACCTGCGCGAACGCGACGGCACGATCCGCCGCGTCCTCGTCTTCTACGGCGGCGCCGATCCCGACAACCTCACCGGCCGCAGCCTCGACGCGCTGCAGCCGCATCTCGGCCCGCAGCTGCAGGCCGACGTCGTCGTCGGCGCGATCAACCCCCACATCGAGGCGCTGCGCGCACGCTGCGCCGGCCTGCCCGACGTGCGCCTGCACGTCCAGGCCGGCAACATGGCCGAGCTGATGGCCGCCGCCGACCTGGCCTTCGGCGCCTGCGGCACCGCCACTTGGGAACGCTGCATCCTCGGCCTGCCGGCGATCGTCGCGATCCTCGCCGACAACCAGCGCGAGCCCACCCACGCCCTCGTCGAGGCCGGCGTGGTGGTCAGCCTCGGCGACGCCGCGGCCGTCGATGCCGCCGCGCTCGCCGCGGCCTTCCTCGCCCTCGCCGCCGACCCGGCCCGCGTGCGCCGGCTGTCGGCCGCCGCGCGCGCCATCATGCGCCGCGACGAAGCCCCGATCGAGGATCTCCTCGCCGACGAACTGCCGTTCAGCTTCGACGACGTGCGCCTGCGCTTCGCCCGCCTGTCCGACGCCGCCGATCTGCTGGCGTGGCGCAACCAGCCCGGCGTGCGCCTCGCCTCGCGCAGCCAGGAAGTCATCGATCCGGCCGAACACATCCAGTGGCTCGACGGCGTCATCGCCGCGCCCAACCGCCACCTGATGATCGGCTACCGGGCCGGCGAGCCGGTCGGCGTGGTGCGCCTCGACGAGAACGGCGATACCGGCGAAGTGTCGATCTACCTCACCCCCGGCGCCCACGGTCGCGACAACGGCGGCGCGCTGCTGCGCGCCCAGGAGGAATGGGTGCGCTGCCTGCGCCCGCCGGTCAACCGCCTGATCGCCGTCGTACTCGGCGAGAACGACGCCTCCCACCGCCTGTTCGCCCGCAACGGCTACACCCGCCTCCCGACCCATTACGAGAAAAGGATCACCCGATGAACGCCTCGATCACCATCGGCAACCGCCAGGTCGGCCTGGACCATCCCCCCTTCGTCATCGCCGAAATGTCCGGCAACCACAACCAGTCCCTCGACCGGGCGCTGGCCATCGTCGACGCCGCCGCCGCCACCGGCGCCCACGCGCTGAAGCTGCAGACCTACACCGCCGACACCATGACCCTCGACATCGACGAGGGCGAGTTCTTCATCGCAGACCCCAACAGCCTGTGGAAGGGGGCCTCGCTGCACAAGCTCTACCAGCAGGCCTACACCCCGTGGGAATGGCACAAGCCGATCTTCGACCGGGCCCGGGAACACGGCATGCTGGCCTTCAGCACACCGTTCGACGAGAGCGCCGTGGACTTCCTCGAGAGCCTCGACGTGCCGGCCTACAAGATCGCCTCCTTCGAAAACACCGACCTGCCGCTGATCCGCAAGGTCGCCGCCACCGGCAAGCCGATGATCATCTCCACCGGCATGGCCTCGGTGGCCGAACTGGACGAGAGCGTGCGCGCCGCCCGCGCCGCCGGCTGCACCGATCTGATCCTGCTCAAGTGCACCAGCACCTACCCGGCGACCCCCGAAAACACCAACATCCGCACCATCCCGCACCTGCGCGAGCTGTTCGGCACCGAGGTCGGGCTGTCCGACCACACGATGGGCACCGGCGTCTCGGTGGCCAGCGTGGCGCTCGGCGCCACGGTGATCGAAAAGCACTTCACGCTGGCCCGCGCCGACGGCGGCGTCGATTCCGCCTTCTCGATGGAACCGGCCGAGATGGCCGCGCTGGTCGTCGAATCCGGACGCGCCTGGCAGTCGCTCGGCCGCATCACCTACGGCGCCGCCTCCGCCCAGGAGGAAAAGTCCAAGGTCTATCGCCGCTCGCTGTACATCTCGCGCGACCTCAAGGCCGGCGAGGCCCTCGACGCCACCTCGGTGCGGGCGATCCGCCCCGGCCTCGGCCTGGCGCCCAAATTCATCGACATGGTGATGGGCAAGACAGTCAAGCGCGACGTCAGGCGCGGCACCCCGCTGTCGTGGGATCTGCTGCTGTGAGCCACCCGGCCCGACCGTGAAGCGCATCCTCATCGTCCGCAGCTCCGCCATTGGCGACGTGGTGTTCGCCTCGGCGCTGCCGGCGGCGATCCGCCGCAGCCACCCCGACGCCCACATCGCCTGGCTGGTCGAACCGGG
>SSSX01000456.1 GCA_015657735.1 Zoogloeaceae bacterium | reverse complement strand
GGCGTTCGACGCCGAATGGGCGTGCACCGCCGCCACCCGCCCGCCGATCAGCAGCCCGGCGAAACGCAGCAGCGCCGATGCAAAGGCCAGCAGCTTGCCAAGGGCGCCGCCATCGACGTAGGTCGGCAGGTGGCGCACCGCGCGGTCGCCGCCCAGGCCGGCCTCGTGCCAGACGCGCAGCACCGAGGCGATGCCGCCCCGCGCGCCGAGGTCCGGTCCGAGCATGACCAGCACGCCCTTGTCGTCACGCATGGCGGGCTGCGGCCTCCGGCGCGGCCGCAGCCGTCAGGTGCTGGATCATCAGGCGGCGCTTGCCGCGGGCGGTGCGCTCGATGTGCGGCACGACCTGCAGTTCGGCGTCGACCAGACCGAGCAGCTTGACCCGGAAATAGTCGGCGATCACCGCCAGCACCGACGGATCGAGAGGCGTCGCCGACTGCAGGCGGACGACGATGCGGCCGGCTTGGTGCTGCTCATACTGGGTCGCCTCGACCTGCAGGAAGGCCGCCGGACGCAGCCCGCCCAGCGAGGCCACCGGAATGCGGCGGCCGTCGCGGGCCACGAAGTAATCGTTGTTGCGGCCGTCGATGCGTTCCAGCACCGGATAGCCGGGCAGCGCCGGATGCGGCGGCCGCGCCGACCACATGGCCAGATCGCCGGTGCGGTAGCGGATGAAGGGCATCGCCCGGTTGTCGAAGCCGGTGGCGACGACTTCGCCCTGCACGCCGGCTTCGGTGATCGGCCGGCCGGCCTCGTCGATCAGCTCGACATGCCCGTACAGGGGCCACACGAAGTAGCGATGATCGTCCGGCATCGAGCCGGCCATCACCGCCCGCTCGGAGTGGCCGTAGTGCACCAGCACCGGGCAGCCGAAGACGCGCTCGATCAGCTCGACCATGTCCGCTTCGGCCGATTCGGAAAACAGCTGTACGCCGCGGACCGCCGCGGTGAAACGCGGCGCCGGGTTGAAGTCGAGCCAGCGCGCCAGCTCATACACCGCCGACGAGTAGCCCTGGATGAAGCTCACCCCGTGCTCGATGGCCGCCGCCACGTGGCGCGGCATGTAGGCCGCGTCGAGGTGGTTGGGGCTGATCCACAGCATCCGTTTGATCGGCTCGAAGCTGTGCAGC
>SSSX01000455.1 GCA_015657735.1 Zoogloeaceae bacterium | reverse complement strand
GCCCCTACGCCTGGACAACCGAGCAGGCCACAGAGCTGTTCGATGATCTGTACTCGGCGATGCAGGACGCGCGTGTCTCGGGGGCCAGCAGCCAATACTGCCTGGGCAGCATCGTTCTGATCACGAACGACCGGGACCCGAAGTCATCGGTGGTCGACGGCCAGCAGCGTCTGTCCACGCTCACGATGCTGTTCGCCGTGTTGCGCACCGTGATGCCGGATGCGGCAGACGACATCACCGACTTCCTCTACAAGAAGGGCAAAGTCAGTCTTGGCGAGAAAAACGAGTACCGCCTGACCGCCCGCGAGGAAGATTCCGACTTCTTCCGCACCAATATTCAGGAGCCGGGTGGCATCGCACAGTTGGTCGCCAGTACGGACAAGCTGAAAGACAGCCGTCTGCGTTACCGTGAAAACGCCACACTGCTGCTCGAAAAGGCCAAGGCGCTTCCGCCTGCCGACCTCATTGCGCTGTGGCAGTTCCTCGCCAACGACTGCTCTCTGGTTGTCATCTCCACGCCCGACCTCGAAGCCGCGTACCGCATCTTTTCGGTGCTCAACAACCGGGGGCTCGACCTCGCGCCCATCGACATCATCAAGGCGCAGGTGCTGGGCCTGATCCGTACCACGGCAGGCGACGTCAAGAGCCGCGCCTACGCCAAAGAGTGGAGCCGCATCGAGACTGCACTGGGCCGCGAAGCCTTCGGCGACCTGTTCGGCCACATCCGCAGCATCTACGCCAAGAAGAAGCAGAAGTACATCCTGGTCAAGGAGTTCCAGGAACACGTCACCGAGTACAAGACCCCTATCGATCTCGTCGACAAGGTCATCAAACCCTATGCCGAAGTGTGGGACTTTGTGCGCGATGCCGATTTTGAAGCCACAGAGCACGCCGAGACGATCAACGAACACCTGTCTTGGCTCAACCGCGTGGACTTCAAGGACTGGGTGCCCCCGGCACTGGTCTACTTCAAGCGCTTCCGGCAGCAACCCAAACTGCTCGCAGAGTTTTTCCAGTCACTGGAACGTATGACCTATTTCCTGTTGGTCACCAAGGTGGGCATCAATGAGCGCATAGAAACCTACGCCGCGCTCACCAAGGAAATTGAACCGGAGACCTTCAAGGGGGATCTGGTTGCGCTCACCGCGCTGGCACTGACAGACGCGCAGAAGCGCAAGTTCGTCGCGGCACTCGATGGAGACGTGTACGACGATCTGCCCAAGGCACGGATGGCGCTGGTCTTGCGCCTTGAGTCCTTGGTGCGCGCCCCCGGCGTGCAGCTTCAAGATGCCGTGTCTCTGGAGCACGTTCTGCCGCAAACCCCGCCCGACGGCTCGGACTGGCTCCAGTGGTTCCCCGACAAGGACGAGCGCGATGGCTGGACGCACCGCCTCGCCAATCTGGTTCCGCTGGACAGGAACAAGAACTCCTCTGCCAGCAACTACAACTTCGCCAAGAAGAAAGACGCCTACTTCAAAGGCAAGGGCACCGCATCGCCCTTTGTGCTCACGCAGGAAGTGAGGTCGGAAAACACATGGACACCGGCACTGCTGATTGAAAGGCAGAAACGCCTCGTCGGCGTACTCAAGACGCACTGGAACCTTGTGGTGCAACTAACCGATTCAGTCAGCAAAGCACCTGACACCACAACAGCTACGCAAGGGCAGGTTTGATGAAACCCGTAAAACAACAAGACCAAAGCAACCTGAAATGGGTCGCCGACTTCATCTGGAATATCGCTGACGACCGCCTGCGCGACGTGTACGTGCGCGGCAAGTACCGCGACGTGATCCTGCCCTTCACCGTGCTGCGGCGGCTCGACGCCGTGCTGGAATCCACCAAGCAGGCGGTGCTGGAGCGTAAGAAGTTTCTCGACACGCACAAGGTGGCCGAGCAGGACGGCGCGCTGCGGATGGCGGCGGGCCAAGCCTTCTACAACACCTCCGACTTCACGCTCGAAAAACTCAAGGCCAGCAGCGCAGGCCAGCGTCTGCGCGACGACTTCATCGACTACCTCGATGGCTTCTCGCCCAACGTCCAGGAAATCCTGACCAAGTTCAAATTCCGCGACCAGATTCAAACGCTGGTCGATGCCCACGTTCTCGGCTACCTCATCGAGGACTTCCTCGACCCCGAGGTCAACATCTCTCCGCTGCCAGTCAAGGATGCGGACGGCCGGATCAAATTGCCCGCGCTCGACAACCACGGCATGGGCACGGTGTTCGAGGAGCTGATCCGCCGCTTCAACGAAGAAAACAACGAAGAGGCTGGCGAGCACTTCACCCCGCGCGACGTGGTCAACCTCATGGCCAAGTTGCTGTTCCTGCCGGTGGCCGACCAGATCCAGTCCGGAACCTACCTGCTGTACGACGGCAGTTGCGGCACCGGCGGCATGCTGACCGTGGCGGACGAGGCGCTTCAGGAACTGGCCACGAGCCACAACAAGGAAGTCTCTATTCACCTGTTCGGGCAAGAGATCAACCCGGAAACCTACGCCATCTGCAAGGCCGACCTGTTGCTTAAAGGCGAAGGCGACGAAGCCGAGAACATCGTCGGCGGCGCGGACAAGTCCACACTGTCCGCCGATCAGTTTCGCTCACGCGAGTTCGACTTCATGATCTCCAACCCGCCTTACGGCAAGAGTTGGAAGACTGACCTCGACCGGATGGGCGGCAAGAAGGAGTTCAGCGACCCGCGATTCATCGTCAACCACGGCGGCGATGCCGAATTCAAGCTCATTACCCGTTCCAGCGACGGGCAGTTGATGTTCCTGGTGAACAAGCTGCAGAAGATGAAGCACAACACGCCGCTGGGCAGCCGCATCGCGCTGGTGCATAACGGCTCAGCGCTGTTCACGGGTGACGCGGGTCAGGGCGAGAGCAACATCCGCCGCTGGGTGCTGGAGAACGACTGGCTCGAAGCCATCATCGCCCTGCCTCTCAACATCTTCTACAACACCGGCATCGCCACCTACATCTGGGTGCTGGCCAACAAGAAGGCCGCGCATCGCAAGGGCAAGGTGCAACTGATTGACGCCAGCCAGTGGTTCCAGCCGATGCGGCGCAACCTCGGCAAGAAGAACTGCGAGCTGGCGGAAGCGGACATTGACCGCATCCTCAAGCACTACCTCGACCAGCCGCCCGCCGATGCGGACGCAGCGAAGGCGGTGCCCGAATGCAAGTGGTTCGACAACGCCGACTTCGGCTACTGGAAGATCACCGTTGAACGCCCGCTGCGACTGAAAAGCCAGCTCAAGCGCAACGCCATCGAAAGCCTGCGCTTTGCCACAGGTGACGAGGCACTGCGCAGCGAGATGTACGCCAAGCACGGCGACAAACTGTACACCGAATTCGCCAAGCTCAAGCCCGAAATGGAAGCGTGGCTGAAAGGTGATGACGGCGACGAAGACGCCGACGACGAGTCGGACGACGAAGACGCCAAGCCCACCAAGAAGGCCGTGCCAGAGAAGCGGCGCAAGAAGCTGCTCGACCCGGCGACGTGGCTGCGCGACAAGATGCTGCTGGAAACGGCCAAGCTGGCGCAGCAGGAACTGGGCGAAGGCGTTTTCGACGACCACAACGAGTTCCGCAGCCGCTTCGACGCCACGATAAAAGCGCACGGCAAGAAGCTGGGCGCGCCCGAAAAGAAGGCCATTTACAAGGCGGTGAGCTGGCGCGACGAGTCGGCACCGCCGGTCATTGCCAAGCGCAGCAAGCTCAAGGCGGGCGACCATTTCGAACCCGGCTACGACGGGGCGTACCTGGAGACCGTGGGCAAGGATCGCTTCATGGTCGAGTACGAGGCCGACACCGACCTGCGCGACACCGAGCAGGTGCCGCTCAAGGAAGCCGGTGGCATCGAGGCCTTCTTCGTGCGCGAGGTGCTGCCCCACGCGCCGGATGCGTGGATTGCGATGGATTCCACGAAGATCGGCTACGAGATTTCGTTCGCACGCTACTTCTACAAGCCGACCCCGCTGCGCACGCTGGAGCAGATTCGTGCCGACATTCTGAAGCTGGAAGAACAGACCGACGGCCTGCTGCACAAGATCGTGGGGGCGGCGTGATGCACGATCTTCCCCGACACACGCAATACAAGGACTCTGGCCTGCCGTGGGTCGGAGAGATTCCTGTTCATTGGCAGACACGGCGCAATCGCTTTCTGTTCAGAGAGTTTGATCGTCGTTCTACACATGGCGAGGAGACGCACCTGTCAATGAGTCAGGTGCACGGTCTTGTGCCGAGCAAGAGTCTGGGCCGCAAGAGCCTTCAGTCGGAGAGCTACGCGGGTGGCAAACTCGTGGAGGAGCACGATTTGGTGCTCAATCGCCTGAAAGCGCACCTCGGCGTTTTTGCGCGTGCCAAGCAGGCTGGCGTTGTCAGCCCCGATTACACAGTTCTTCGGCCCAAAGGCGAAGCATCCGTTCGTTACTGCGAATCGCTTTTTAAGACGCCAATGTATGTTGCTGAGTTTCGGCGGCGAACAAAAGGCATCGTTGAAGGCTTTTGGCGGCTCTACACGGATGACTTCTACAACGTGCCCACGCTGCTGCCTCCACCGGAAGAGCAAGACCAGATCGTCGCCTACCTGCGGGCTCAGGACGCCCACATCGTCCGGCTGATCAAGGCCAAGCGCGACCTCATTGGCCTGCTCACCGAACAGAAGCTGCGCATCATCGACCACGCCGTCACGCTCGGCCTCGATGCTTCCGTAGCGTTGAAGCCTTCCGGTATCGAGTGGCTGGGGGACGTGCCTGCGCATTGGACGGTCAAACCCCTCAAGCGATGGGTACGCTTGAATGCGAGCGCCTTGGGAGAAAAAACCGATCCGGATTTCGAGTTTCGCTACCTCGACATCGGATCTGTGAAGACCGGACGATTGGCGAAGGAACTCGAACGACTCCGTTTTGCAAATGCACCGTCGAGGGCACGCAGGGTATTGCGGCGTGGCGACACGATCATCTCGACCGTTCGCACGTACCTGAAAGCCATCTGGTATGTCAACGAAGATGCTGGCGATCTCATCGCCTCCACTGGCTTTGCGGTGCTGACACCCGGCCGGGAGGTCGAGCCCGAATTTCTCGGCTACGTGATTCAAAGCTCTGGCTTCGTCAATCGGGTCACTGCCAACTCAATCGGTATCGCCTACCCCGCGATTGCCGAAACCGTTCTCGGCCGGTTCCCTGTTGTGATGCCACCGACGCTGGAAGAGCAGCAGGCGATCCTTGCTCATATCAAGGCCGAAAGTGCGCCTCTGGATCAAGCCATCGAGCAGGCGCTGACTGAAATCAAACTGATCCGCGAGTACCGCGACCGGCTGATTGCCGATGTCGTCACCGGCCAAGTGGATGTGCGTAGCTGGGTGCCGGGGCCTGATGACGTGATGGCCGAGGAAGACTTGGCCGCACTGGGCGACGACGAAGAAATAGATACCGATGGGGAGGAAGACGATGGCGACGACTGACACCAGCGAAAAGGGCTTGGAAGCCCTGATCGTCCGCGACCTCTGCACCAGCGGCGGCTTTGTTCTGGGCCAGCCCACCGACTACAACCGCGACGTGGCGGTGGATGTGGTGCAGTTACTGGCGTTTTTGCAGGCCACGCAGCCCACGGTCGTCACCGCGCTGGAGCTGGCGAGCGAAGGCATCAAGCGCACGCAGTTCCTGCACCGCCTCCAGGGTGAGATTGCCAAGCGCGGGGTGGTGGATGTGCTGCGCAAGGGCGTCAGCCACGGCCCGGCGCACGTTGATCTGTACAAGCTGCTGCCGACCCCGGGCAACGTCAGCGCTGCCGAGAACTTCAGCAAGAACATCTTCAGCGTCACTCGGCAGCTGCGCTACAGCAATGACGAGTCGCAACGCTCGCTGGACATGGCCATCTTCATCAACGGCCTGCCGGTGCTGACCTTCGAGTTGAAAAACTCGCTGACCAAGCAGACGGTGGCCGATGCCATCACCCAGTACCAGACCGACCGCAATCCGGCTGAGTTGCTGTTCCAGATGGGGCGCTGCGTGGCGCACATGGCGGTAGACGATGCCGAGGTGCGGTTCTGCCCGCATCTCACCGGCAAGACCTCGTGGTTCCTGCCGTTCAATCAGGGCTGGAACAGCGGTGCGGGAAACCCGCCCAACCCGCACGGCTTGAAGACCGACTACCTGTGGAAGCAGGTGTTGCAGAAGGACTCGCTGGCCAACATCATCGAGAATTTCACGCAGGTTGTCGAAGAGGAAGACGAAAAAGGCAAGAAGCGGCGCAAGCAGGTATTCCCGCGTTTTCACCAACTGCGTACCGTCCGTGCCTTGCTGCGCCGCGCCCGCGAGGATGGGGTCGGCAAGCGCTACCTGATCCAGCACTCGGCGGGCAGCGGCAAGAGCAACACCATCGCGTGGCTGGCCCACCAGTTGGTCGAGCTCAAGACTGCCGCCGATGCGATGCTGGCCCAGTTCGATTCGGTCATCGTCATTACCGACCGCCGTGCGCTGGATACCCAGATCGCCCGCACCATCAAGAGCTACGACCACGTAGCGTCGATCTTCGGCCATTCCGAGGACGCTGCCGAGTTGCGCACCTTCCTGCGCAAGGGAAAAAAGATCATCGTGACGACGGTGCAGAAGTTCCCGTTCATCCTTGATGAGCTGGGCGACCTCGGCGACAAAAAGTTCGCGCTGCTGATCGACGAGGCGCATTCCAGCCAGGGGGGCAAGACCACTGCCAAGATGCACATGGCGTTGTCGGGCGCGGCGGGTGACGATGAGGATGACGATGAATCCGTCGAGGACGCCGTCAATAAACTGATCGAGTCGCGCAAGATGCTGCCGAACGCCAGCTACTTTGCCTTCACGGCCACGCCGAAAAACCGGACGCTGGAGTTGTTCGGCGAGCGCTACATGGAGGGCGGCGAAGCGCGCTATCGCTCGCCGGAGGAGCTGACCTACACCACCAAGCAGGCAATCCAGGAGGGCTTCATCCTCGACGTGATTGCGAACTACACGTCGGTGGACAGCTTTTATCACGTCGCCAAGACGGTGGAGGACGACCCGGACTTCGACAAGGTGCGAGCGCTGAAGAAGATCCGCCACTACGTCGAATCCCACGATAAGGCCATCCGCAAGAAGGCCGAGATCATGGTCGATCACTTCAACGCGCAGGTGGCGGGCAAGCACAAGATTGGCGGCAAGGCGCGGGCCATGATCGTCTGCAGCGGCATCGCGCGGGCTATCGACTACTGGCGCGAGGTGTCGGACTACCTCGCCACGATCAAGAGCCCGTTCAAGGCCATCGTGGCGTATTCGGGCGACTTCGAAATCGGTGGGGTCAGGAAGACCGAATCCGACCTCAACGAATTCCCGAGCAAGGACATCCCGTCCAAGCTCAAGCAAGATCCGTATCGCTTCCTGATTGTCGCCAACAAGTTTGTCACCGGATTTGACGAGCCGCTGCTGCACACGATGTACGTGGACAAGCCGTTGGCAGGCGTGCTGGCGGTACAAACGTTGTCACGGCTGAACCGGGCTCACCCGCAGAAGCGCGACACCTTCGTGCTGGATTTCGCCGACAACG
>SSSX01000454.1 GCA_015657735.1 Zoogloeaceae bacterium | reverse complement strand
GCTACGCCTGAGTTGGGCGGCGCCATGGACAGCCTGCCCCTCGCCCCGCCGACCCTCGCCTGGCTGGCCTTCGCGATCGGCGGCGTATTCGGCTACGCCGCCCAGCGCAGCAATTTCTGCACGATGGGCGCCATCGCCGACACCGTGATGATGGGCGACCTGACCCGCCTGCGCATGTGGGCCCTCGCCCTCGCGGTGGCCATCGCCGGCACCGCCTGGCTGCAGCTCGCCGGCCTGATCGACGTCCACAACTCGATCTACACCGGCAGCCGGCTGGCGTGGCTGTCCCACCTCGTCGGCGGCGCCTGTTTCGGCGTCGGCATGACCCTCGCCTCGGGCTGCGGCGCCAAGACGCTGGTGCGCCTCGGCAGCGGCAACCTCAAGTCGCTGGTCGTCTTCGCCTTCCTCGGCCTCTCCGCCTACATGAGCCTGCGCGGCCTGTTCGGCAGCTGGCGCGCCGCCTGGCTCGACCCGGTCGCCATCCAGCTCGACACCGCGCAGGACGTCCCGACCCTCATCGCCGCCCGCTTCGGGCTCGACAGCCGCAGCGCCTGGCTCGCCTGTGCCGCCGTCGGCGCCGGCAGCCTGGCCCTCTTCGCCCTCTCCAGCCGCGACAACTGGCGCCCCGCCCCGCTTTTCGGCAGCCTCGCGATCGGCGCCACCATCGTCGCCGGCTGGGCCCTCAGCGGCCACCTCGGCTACCTCCCCGAAGACCCCGACACCCTCGCCCCAGCCTTCCTCGCCACCAACAGCGGGCGCATGGAATCCCTCAGCTTCGTCGCCCCCTACGCCTACAGCCTCGAACTGCTGATGCTGTGGACCGACAAAAGCCGCATCGTCACCCTCGGCGTCGCCACCACCGCCGGCGTGATCGCCGGCTCGCTGCTCGCCGCACTCCTCACCCGCAGCTTCCGCATCGAGAGCTTCCGCGACGCCCCCGACCTCACCCGCCATCTGGCCGGCGCCGTGCTGATGGGCTTCGGCGGCGTCACCGCCCTCGGCTGCACCATCGGCCAGGGACTCAGCGGCCTCGCCACGCTCGCCGTCGGCGCCGCCCTCACCGTCGCCGCCATCGCCGCCGGCGCCGTCCTCACCCTGCAAATCCAGCTCCGCAACCCTTGACTAATCCGCCAGCACCGCTATAATGCGCGCTTCGCTTGAGAGCGGGTCGGTAGCTCAGTCGGTAGAGCAGCGGACTTTTAATCCGTTGGTCGGGAGTTCGAGCCTCCCCCGACCTACCACTCAACGCGAAATGGGTTGTTAGCTCAGTTGGTAGAGCAGCGGACTCTTAATCCGTAGGTCGAGTGTTCGAGCCACTCACAACCCACCAACAAATTCAAAGACTTAGGCCACCTCCGGGTGGCCTTTGTTTTGCCATGTGGATTTTCAGTCCGCGGTTCGGTCCATTCCCGGGCGGGCTTTCCCTTGAGAAAACCGCAGGCATCGCTCAAACCCCCCAGAATGTCTCGCACCAAAATTGGCATCGTCTCCGTCCCACGCCACCGCTGAACGGGACGACTGACAAAGCATTCAGCCTGCGGGTGACGATCTTGCGCGACGAGCACGGCTCACACCTCGTGAAGACATCGCTCTCAACCCGGACTCCCTGTTTTCTGCTGCCGCACTGCGCGCGCGTGCACTGACTTCGCCTAGACAGTCGTAGCCTCCGCCTGACAACTCACCGAAGCCATCACCGCCGGCACAACTCACGGCGTCGTGAGACAAGCCAGTATCGGTACGCCCACTAAACTCACTCCATTCGAGATCACTTGGCGGATACCCGAATCGCGCACACCAACGGCCACTAAAGCAGCAGAAAATATCTTCAAAATTTCTTTAAGGAAATTTCTTTACACCCTGCCAACGAGAGAGCACACTTGCATCCATCGAAGCCAGCCAAGCAGAAAGGACGCAAATGACCTCCGCCGCCGCAAAAGAGCCGACATTGACCAAGATGACGGCAAAGATCCTCCCTCCCCTTTACTGGGCCTTTACCCGTCAGGTGCGCGACGCGCTGCTGCTTCGCGATGCCTTCCTGGACCGAGTCATCGCCAACGAAATCCCGCACATCAAGTCCGACCTCAAGGGTTTGAGAATGTCAGATGAAGCCAAACGCTATGTATCCCGCGAACTCGATCGTCTGTCAGGTAAAGAGACCCCGTTGCATCCAGTGAGCATCACCGTCCGTGCCACCACAGCAGATGCTCTACGCGAGGTTGTGCATGAGCACAACCTCTGCCGCGACTCGCTAATCAACTGGATCATCATCCTGCTCCGATCAACCGATGCGCTCCTTGATCTCCTTGATCTACCTAAGTCAACCTCCTCGACGCGTTGGACCGAAGGCATGCCGACCAGCCCGCTTCAAGCAATCGAGGCGACCCAATGGGATCCCTTCTACTACCTGCGCTCAGCCTGCGTGATGCGTCATGGCTGTGGGCTCTACTCCTTGCTCCACTCCCTACCCTTACCAAAACTCAATGGTTTCGCCTGCTACCTGCCGGATGAAGTTGTCCCGAAGACGAACGCGTACCAAGAACGCATGAAGCGCATTGAAGAGATGGAGAGCCTATTGGCCGATTTCGACGAAAACCTGTCGTTCTTAGCCCTACTCGATCCGCAGACGGAAGAAGGACCGAACCATGACTAAGCCGATCCACACTTCCGATACCCGTTGTTTCAAGCGGATATGGCTGAGCATGGGGGGAAGTATCCAGACTGTGACCGGAACCGGCGAAGCCCGTTACGCCCATCCATTCTTCATCGACACCGTTAGAGCTAACGATCGTCGAAAAGATGTGCCAGCGGTTCTGCTTTCCCGCATCAACCAATTGATCAAGGCGCGCGACACACACTAGTTTGCTTCATGCTGGATGTTCGATATGCCATCACAGTGGATACATGCGACACCACAGAAGAAAAAATCCGGCACAAACCCGGAGTGGCCGTCAGGCCACCCCGGTTCCGTTTCCTTTCTTCGCGACTCGCTCAGCGCCCCTTACGCGGCCTGAACCACGTCCGGCGCCGCATCACTGGCAGCGCTTCCCGCCGCCCGGCCCACCACCCGCGCCATCGCTTCCGACGCCGATTTAAGGCTGGTATCGACCAGATGCAGATACCGCGACGTGACGTTCAACGAGCTGTGACCCAGCGCGTTTCTTACGACAATTGCATCCACACCGCTCGCCAGCAACATGCTGGCGTGGGTGTGGCGCAGGTCGTGGATGCGCGCCTTTTCCAGCCCGGCTGCCTGCAGCATCCGGTTGAACGGTTTGGTCAGGTTGTCGATCGGCTTCGCTACCCCATCACGACCGGGGAAAACCCATTCGGACACCCCGCGGCTCGGCTGGGCCTGCAGCAAGGCGACGAGCGCCCCGCTCAAGGCCACCCGGCGGGTCTTGCCGTTCTTGGTGTCGTCGCCGTGCAGCAGCCAGACGCCGCGCTCCAGATCCAGCGCATTCCACTTCAGCTTGGCGACCTCGTTCCGGCGCGCCCCGCACAGCAGGAGCATCTTGAGCGCTGCCGCGGCCGTGCGGTTCGGGTC
>SSSX01000453.1 GCA_015657735.1 Zoogloeaceae bacterium | reverse complement strand
CAACGCGATCGTCGTCGAGAGCCTGCAGCTCGCCTACCAGTACTTCACCGTGGACAAAGCCTGAAAGGTTGCGCCATGCCCATCATCGTCGATGAAGTCGTGATCTCGGTGGAAGTCGGCAACGCCAGTTCCGGCGGCGCCGCCACGCCCCCGGCGCCCGAGGCCGACCGTCAGGCGCTGATCGCCGAATGCGTCGAGCAGGTGCTCGAAATCCTGCGCCAGGAGCGCGAACCATGACCCGCCCCGACGCGCAGGGGAACGCATCATGAGCGACCGCGGCCAGCTCGAACGCCTGCAGATCCAGGCCTTCCGCGCGCCGGATTACAGCGGCGCGCCGCTCGACACCTTCGAGGCCTACATCAACCCGGCCGAGATCACCCTCGCCTACGAGATGGAGTACGACAGCGGCCAGGGCGCCGGCACCACCGGCAGCCGCATGGACTTCAAGAAGGTCAAGCCCGGCGACCTGACCCTGGCCTTCTTCATCGACGGCACCGGCGCCAACGGCCGCCCGCTGGACGTGCAGAAAAAGGTCGAATCCTTCCAGAAAGTCACCGGCTACAACGGCGACATCCACCGCCCCAACTATCTGAAGGTGGCGTGGGGACGCATCCAGATCAAGCGCTGCGTGCTCAAGAGCGCCTCCATCGTCTACAAGCTCTTCAAGCCCAGCGGCGTGCCGCTGCGGGCGGTGATCACCGCCGTGTTCACCGACACCGCCGACGACCAGACCCGCGTCGCGCTGGCCCAGGACGCCTCGCCCGACCTCACCCACGTGCGCATCGCGCGGGCCGGCGACACTCTGGCTACGCTATGTACAGAGATATATAACGATCCCCGCCTCGCCCCGCAGGTGGCCCGCGCCAACGGCCTCGACGGCTTCCGGCAGCTCGCCCCCGGCACGCGCGTGGTGCTGCCGCCGCTGGAGAAGTGAAATTACCGCCCCGCGCACCCTCCCCATCGCCGCCGAACAGCGCGAATTCACGATCAAGGTGAATGGCGCCGCGGTGCCGCGCACCGACCAGCTGCTGTCGGTCAGCGTGGTCAGCAGCGCCAACCACATCGCCACCGCGCGGCTCGCCTACCGCGACGGCACCGCAGCGAGCAGCGACTTCCCGCTCTCCAACGGCAGCCTGTTCGTGCCCGGCGCCGAAGTCGAAATCCTCGCCGGCGCCGGCAACGCGCCCGATCTGCTGTTCAAGGGCCTGGTCGTGCGCCAGCGCCTCAAGGTGCGCGAAGGTTCGCCGCCGCAGCTGGTCGTCGACTGCCGCCACGCCGCCACCAAAATGAGCCTCCGCCGCCGCGGCGCCACCTATCTCGACATGACCGACGGCGACGTCATCGGCCAGCTCTTTTCCGACGCCGGCCTCAGCGCCACCGTCGCCGCCACCACGCTCAGCCACAAGCACCTCGTCCAGTACGACAGCACCGACTGGGACTTCCTCGTGACCCGCGCCCAGGCCTGCGGCCAGCTCGTGCTCACCCGCGGCGCCGACCTCGAAACGCGCGCGCCGGCGCTGTCCGGCGCCCCGGTCGCGACCCTCGCCTTCGGCGCCACGCTGATGGAACTCGACGCCGAGATCGACGCCCGCGCGCAAACAAAAGCCGTCAAGACGCTCACCTGGAACGCCGCCGACCAGGCCGTGCACAGCCTCGACGCCAGCCCGCCGTCGTTCACCGGGCCCGGCAATTTGGCCGCCGACGACCTCGCCGACGCGCTCGGCGTCGACGCGCTCGACCTGCGCCACGCCATGCTGCCCGACGCCGAAGCCAGCGCCGCCGCTGACGCCCGCTTCATCCAGGCCCGCGTCGGCAAGGTCAGCGGCCGCGCGATGTGCGCCGGACTCGGCCAGGTGCGGCCCGGCGACGTGGTCGAGCTAGCCGGCGTCGGCGAGCGCTTCAACGGCCAGGTGCTGGTCACCGGCGTGCGCCACGAGATGGACAGCAGCCAGGGCTGGCGCACCCACCTGCAGTTCGGCGGCAGCGGCGACGATCCGGCGCGCCGCCAGCGCCTCGAAGCCAGCCCGAGCAGCACGCTGCTGGCCCCGGTGCACGGCCTGCAGATCGGCGTCGTCACCGACAACGAAGACCCGGACGGCGAATTCCGCGTCCGCCTGCGCCTGCCGCTGGTCGACCCGTCCGGCGACGGCGTGTGGGCGCGGGTCGCCTGCGCCGACGCCGGCAGCGACCGCGGCCTGCTGATCCGCCCGGAGATCGGCGACGAAGTGGTCGTCGGCTTCTTCGACGACGACCCGCGCAGCCCGGTGCTGCTCGGCATGCTGCACAGCAGCGCCCACGCCGCCCCGCTCACGCCGTCCAACGACAACGACGAAAAAACCTTCAAGAGCCGCAGTGGCATCCAGGTCCTGATCAACGACAAGGACACCGTGATCACCCTGTCCACCCCCGCCGGCCACCAGTTCGTGCTCGACGACAAGGACGGCTCGGTGCTGCTGAAAGACAAGAACGGCAACAGCATCAAGCTCGACAGCGCCGGCATCACCATCGAAAGCAAGGCCGACTTCAAGCTGAGCGCCAGCCAGGGCGTCGAACTCAAGGCCGGCACCCAGCTCAAGGCCGAAGGCAGCGCCGGCATCGAGGTCAGCTCGTCCGCCACCGCCAAGCTGAAGGGCGCGCTGGTGCAGATCAACTGAACCCGGAGCCGACCCCACCATGCCCAGCGCAGCCCGCGTCACCGACCAGAGCAACCACGGCGGCACCCTCACCGGCCCCGGCGTCGCCACGGTGCTGATCGGCGGCAAGCCCGCCGCCGTACTCGGCGACCTGCACAGCTGCACGATCCCGCCGCCGCACCCGCCGGTCACGCCCTTCGTGATGGGCAGCGCCACGGTGCTGATCGGCGGCCTGCCCGCGCTGCGGGTCGGCGACACCTGCGCCTGCGGCGCTGCGGCGGCGGTCGGCGAGCCAACGGTCCTGATCGGATGACCCAGCCATGAGCGACCCACGATCCTTCCTCGGCCGCGGCTGGGCCTTCCCGCCGGCCTTCGGCAACGGCGGCGCGCGCATGAGCGAAGACGAAGCCGACGTCGAAGCCAGCCTGCGCATCCTGTTCGGCACCGTCCCGGGCGAACGCTTCCTGCAGCCCAAATACGGCCTCGACCTGCACGAACTGATGTTCGAGCCCCTCAACACCACGCTGCGCACCGTCCTGCTCGACCGCATCCTCACCACCGTGCTGGTCTTCGAGCCGCGCATCCGCGTGCTCGACCTCGTCATCGACGACAGCCGCATCGCCGAAGGGGTGGTCGAGCTGCGCCTCGACTACCAAATCCGCAGCACCAACTCGCGCTTCAACCTGGTCTTCCCGTTCTACCTCGGCGAAGCCACCGAAGCCCCCGGCGCCGCGCGCCACGGATGACCGCCATGAGCCGGCAAGACATCCTCACCCCGCTGATCGCCGCCCCCGGCACCCGCCAGGCCGACCGCCGCAAGGCGCCGCTCGACCCGGCCCACGCCCCGCTCGACGGCCGCGACGCGACCGATCTGCTGCTCGCCGCCCGCGCGCTGGCCAGCCAGCTGCGCTACTACGGCCGCAACCCCGACACCGCCGACGGCAACTGGAACGACTACTTCCCGCAGCCCGCCGAGCACGAAAGCGAGGCCGCCTTCCGCGCCCGGCTGGCCGCCCTCGCCGAGAATGCCGACGGCAGCCTGCCGCCCCACCTCGCGCTGCTGATCGCCTTCCTGCGTGTCGCCCGCCACCCGCGGGCGCTGCTCGACGACTTCACCCGCCAGCACCTGAACTTCCAGTTCCAGACCGTCCTCGGCTTCGAAGCGCAGCCGCCGCGGCCCGACCACGCGCACCTGCTGGTCGAACTCAAGAAGGGCGCCGCGCCGCTCGAGATCGGCACCGGCCAGCTGCTCTCCGCCGGCAAGGACGCCGACCGGCAGGAACTGCTGTACCGGCCGCTGCGCCCGGTGGTCGTCGGCCACGCCAGGGTCGCGCGCCTGTGCGCCATCTCGAACCTGCAGGGCCGCCTGCGCTTTGCCCCGGTCGCCGACTCGGCCAACGGCCTCGGCGCCCCGCTCGGCGCCGACCTGCCCGCCTGGTCGCCCTTCGGCCTCGGCGTCGACGGCCAGCCGCTACCCGTCGACGCGCCGGTCGGCTTCGCCTTCGCCGCCGCGGTGCTGCGCATGGCCGAAGGCGAACGCCGCATCGACGTCAGCCTGACCCTCGACGGCATCGACCCGGCGGTGCACAGCGGCACCGGCCTCGCCGCCGCCTTCCAGGCCCGCTGCAGCGGCCCGAAGGGCTGGCTCGGCCCCTTCGACCTCGACGCCGCCACCCTCACCGGCAACACCTGGAGCTTCCAGATCCGCATCGCCGCCGACCACGCCGCGGTCGTCGACGCGCTGCCCGCCGCCCTTGGCCAGCCCTTCCCGGCCGGCCTGCCGGTGCTCCAGCTGCTGCTGCGTCCCGGCCAGCGCTTCGACCTCGCCGCCGGCCTGCGCCTGCGCCAGGCCAGCCTCGGCGTCACGGTCGCCGGCATCCACGGCCTGCAGCTCGAAAACGAACTCGGCCCGGTCGACGGCGCCAAGGCCTTCCTGCCCTTCGGCCCGCAGCCCGCGCCCGGCACGCGTTTCTACGTCGGCTGCCCCGAAGCCCTCGGCAAACGCCTCACCGATCTTTCGCTGCACCTCGTCTGGCAGAACGCCCCGGCCACCTCCAGCGCCCTCGCCGCGATCTACACCCACTACAACGGCCAGGCCAGCCTCGCCGGCGGCGTGTGGGCCGACGCCGGCTGGGCCGACCTGCGCAGCACCCGCCGCTGCGCCGTGCAGCTGGCCCCGGCCAGCGGCGGCCGCATCGACCCCGACCTGCGCCCCAACCTCAGCCCGGTGCACGCCCACAAACCGCGCCGGCCCTCGTCCGGCGAGCAACTGCTGCGCAGCGACAGCCGCGCGCTGCGGCGCCGCCTCGGCTACCGCCGCCTGCAGATGCCGATGCGGCCCGACGACCAATCCCCGCCCCTCGACCCGCGGGCCGGCTTCATCACGCTGGCGCTGGGCACCGACCTGCTCCATGCCGCGTGGCGCAGCGAAGTCGGCATCGGGCTGCTCGAGCGGAAACCCCGCGGCGAACCATGGACGCCCAAGGCGCAGTCGGTCAGCCTCGACTACACCGCCCGCGCCGACACCGCCCGCCTCGACGACGCCAGCGAAGCCGCCGTCACCGACGCCGAAATCGAGTTCTTCCACGTCGATGCCTTCGGCGTCGCCCGCGAACATCTGTGGCTGAACCGCGAACGCCCGTGGGCCGACCCCGGCCTGCCGTGCCTGCTGCCGCCGCATCCGGCGGCCGGCGAATTCCTCATCGGTCTGTCCGGCCTCGCCGCCGGCGACCCGGTCAGCCTGCTGCTGCAGGTCGCCGAGGGCAGCGCCGACCCGCTGGCCCGGACCCAGCCGCTGAACTGGTCGGTACTCGCCGACAACGCCTGGCTGCCCCTTGCCCGCGGCACCGCCCTCAGCCTCGACACCACCCGCGACCTGCGCACCAGCGGCCTGGT